>NZ_JBHZDH010000011.1:0-67100 GCF_042755925.1 Lysinibacillus sp. NPDC059133
CGAGGCAAAAACGTAATGCTTTACCTTAAATTTTGACGATAAGAATAGCATCTGACTAAGCCCTACAATATTCGATAAAACATCCTTCACTGGTTCTTGTATCGATTTTTGGACACTCGTTTGCGCTGCACAATGGATAACCACATCAAATGCTGTTTCTTTAAAGAGATGCTCACAAACTTCATCTTCCACATTCAAAAGATAAGACTTATGCTCAAAGTCGACATTACGTAAATGGCCTGTACTTAAATTATCAATGATATAAACATTTGCACCTTCTTTAAAAAAACGCCTTGCCACTGCACTACCGATAAAACCATAACCACCTGTCACTAATACATTCATCCCATCGCCCCCAAAAACAATATGATGTTTTATATGCAGCAATTACTAAAATTATGCAAGCAACATATTTATTGTGTTATTTTTTGGAAACATTTCTCGTGTAAATATAAAAAAATGTGCCCGATATATCGAGCACATTTTACAAAATTAAGCTGGGTTTACTTCCAGTTCAACTGTAATTTTGATGTCTTTACCAACTAAAACACCGCCAGTTTCTAATGCCGCATTCCAAGTTAAGCCAAATTCTTCACGATTGATTGTTGTTGCAGATTCAAAGCCATAAACTTCTTGGCCCCATGGATTTGTACCTTTCCCATTAAATTCAGTAGCAAATGTTACTGCTTTCGTTACGTCTTTAATTGTTAAATCACCTGTAATCGCATATTCATCATCTGATTTTTTTGTAATGTTTGTTGATTTGAATGTGATTGTTGGATATTTTTCAGCATCGAAGAAATCTGCTGCTTTTAAGTGATTATCACGATCTTCACTACGTGTGTTAATGCTAGCTGCATCAATTGTAAAGCTAATGTCTGCTGTTGTTAAATCTGCAAGATCTGCTGCTTCAATATTTGCTGAATAAGTATCGAATACACCTTTTACTTTTGATACCATCATGTGCTTTACTTGAAAGTTAATTGCTGAGTGTCCTAAATCAATATTCCATTTCGCCATTTTAAATTCCTCCAATGAAATTGTTTTTATCTCGATTTCGAGATATATGTTAAAATATGAAGCAACTACATTAATTATGTTCCCTAAAATATAAGAGATAAACATTTGTAGTTACTTCTTTCGTACATATCAGTTACGAAAAGTAATCAATTACTTTATGTAACCTACTATATATTAATAATTTACTTACGTCAAGTTATTATTTAAAATTTTTTCAAACTCAAGGTATCAAGTTTTTTCTTCGAGATGTGTGTGTTAAGTGATTTGCTTTTTAAGATTTATTTCTACCTTAGCGGTTCTTGGGGTGACCCAAGCATTTCAGACTCTCAGCCTGATCTGTTCTCTCAACAACATGATCGATTTCTCCAGCACAGAAATTTTACTCCGACTACTTTCTTCAAATAAAAAAGAAGCTTCCCAATGAAATCGGAAAACTTCTTATCTCAGCGTTTCACTAATTTACCTTGGACGACAAAACGATGGTCGTCACTCATGACAGAATCCTTACAAGTGGATAGTGTAAGAATTTTGTCTTCTGGTCCAATCTCTACATTCATTTCGATGGTAGAGCGTGTTTGAATTTCGCCCATAAATTTTAGGAAAGCATCATTGCTCGTAAATTTTGTTTCAATGTAATAAAAATCAATTGTAGTTTCATAAGCAGCAAACACTTCGACATCATAACCTTCATACAGAGTGTCTAAATAAATGATAGGATGTTCGTTTGCATATTGCTGATTTAAGTAATTTTTAAGACTCCCAAACATCGTATTATTCTTCATGGCATGGCCGTACAAAATAGTATTTTGGTTTATATCCTGCACATTATTACGATAGTCCATAAATACACTGCCTGCACGACTTTCTCGATCTTTAAAGTTATGATTTAAATAAAAATCATTATTTTCAGCTTGTAGAATTGGATTATTGAGCTTTGTCCCGTCTGCAGAAATCCAACCAACAATGTTTTTATTTACCGTTAGTAAATCATTGAACTGTGGACGGATTGTAAATGGCGTTGATGAGATTTCCTCCGCTTCATCTTTTAGAGAAGCCAATGTTGATTGATAAATTGTTTGTGCTTCTTCCAGTGATTTTGAAGTCTCATAGTACGTGTATAAGTATTTGGCTAATGCAAAGCCTGAGTATAAGAATATAGATAAATATATAAATGTTAAAAACTTAGATGTCCATTTTTTCATCGTATCACCAGTTATATCCCAAGGGGTACCATGTAAAATCCATGCTGCTCATCCTCATTGAAAATGGCTTCAACACCATAGACTTCTTTAATAACTTTCCTTGTAATGACGTTACGTGGTGCTCCCTCAGCTATTATTTGTCCAGCTTTCATCAGAATGATTTGATCGCTATAGCGAATCGCCTGATTTATATCGTGAAGCACCATAACGATTGTTAAGCCATGTTCCTCATTTAACGCCTTTACAAGCTCCAATAACTCAATTTGATAATAAATATCCAAATATGTTGTCGGCTCATCCAAACATAAAATTTCAGATTGCTGTGCTAAAGCCATAGCAATCCACACTCGCTGACGTTCCCCACCTGATAAAGCCTCTAAATCGGTATCTCTTTTTTCTAGTAAGTTCGTGCAAGCAAGTGCCCATTCAATAGCTTTGCTATCTTCCTTTTCATTTCTTTTTAACATTGTATGATGTGGTAAACGTCCAAAACTCACTAATTTTTCTATTGTTAAATCCTTTGGTACATCATTTTGTTGATAAACAATTGCTAGTTTCTTTGCAAATTCTTTTGGCTTGTAGTACACCAAATCCTTGCTTTCTAACGATACATTCCCCGATATCGGTATATTGTTGCGGGACATAACACTTAATAATGTTGATTTTCCACAGCCATTTGGACCGATAATCGTTGTGATTTTGCCCTTTTGAATTATCGTCGATACACCATCTAAATGATTTCGAGTATTATCATGCGATACGATAATATCTTTTATTTCCATGTCTCCTCACTCTTTTCGTAATAGGAATATTAAGAATGGTCCACCGATAATCGCCATAATGGTCGAAGCTGGTATTTCAAGCGGTGCAACCATTGTGCGACCAATCGTATCTGCCACTAATATTAATAAAGCTCCAGCTAATGCTGTAAAAGGTATAAGCACCTTATGATCGTGTCCAACTAATCGACGAGAGATATGTGGCACTAACAGACCGACGAACGAGATAACTCCCGCTACGACAACAGAAACAGCTGATAATAGTACCGCAACAGCAGCTATAAATAGACGAGCACGAGCTACATGAAAGCCTAGACTTTTTGCTGTTTTGTCTTGTAATACTAGGAGGTTACACCAACTATATAACGCAAAGGCAGCTATTAATCCGATAGTACCATAAGTAACAATTGTTGATACGTCCTTCCACGTACGCATCGTTAAGTTTGAACCTACAACGCTGGAAGCTGAAGTATTCAATGAGCCACCTAAACTAATGAAAGTCTCTGTTAACCCCGTGAACATTGCATTAATAGCAATCCCGACTAAAATAAGTTTCAACGGACTTAAGCCTGACTTCCATGACAACGCAAAAACGAGTGCGCAGGCAAATGCCCCACCCATAAATGCTAATACTGGTGTCATAAAAAATAATGCTGGAAAGAAGGAAATAATAAAGAGCTGGACAAATGCCGCTCCTGAAGATATACCAATAACCCCAGCATCCGCTAACGGGTTACGCATCACTGATTGTAATAGTACCCCTGAAACGGAAAGTGCTGCACCAGCAAACAATGCAACAATGATTCGTGGAAATCGCAAATCCCGGATAGCCTCCATTTGACTATTTCCTTCATCAAATAATGCACCTATAAATTCAAAAAAGCCCATTTTAATGCTACCTGTTGTTGCTGCATAAACTGCTGAGACAAGTAATAATACAATTACAATTGAAAAGCTTACAATTTTTTTTGTCATACCGGACTTCCTTTTTCTTTTCAAATTCCATCATGTTTTATGTACATCTACAAAACTTTGCTTAAGGAACTGAAACATAGTTTTCTACTAAATAGGAAATATAAGAAAAGCGCCCTATAACAAGGCTATGCTTGCGATACGAGCGACATTTCTAGTTTCTATTTACGATAGAAGATTTCCATTAGCTGTCCTAAAGCCTGTGGTACTTGTAATGAAGCTGTAGTACCGAACAATTCTTCCTCTAAATCATAGACTTTACCGTTTTTTACTGCGTCAAAATGCTTCCATATATCATTCGTTCTAAATTCTTCATCAAACATTTTTACTACTTCATCTGGCATACCGTGCGATAGACGTAAAATAATATCGGGGTTACTGTTATGCAGGTACTCAGTATTCGAAGACAAGTATTCAGCGTCCTGCCCCTCCATCACATTCATACCACCTGCACGTTTCACAAGGTCTCCTGCATAGGAGTTTTCAGTCGCAACTAAATAACTACCTGGAATGCCAAGTAAAATTAATACACGAGGCCCCTCTTTGTTCTCAGTAATTGTTTGTACAGCATCAATATTTTTTTGTAATCCACTCACTAACTTCTCGGCTTGTTCTACGCGATTATAGCGTTCGCCAAGTGTTTTAATCTCGGAAAGCATGGCATCAACACTTTGAAAGTTTAAAAAATGTACTGGAATTTTTAACTGCTTGAATTTATCTTGTAAATCATACTCTAACGTTGAAACTGATAACACATCTGTTGGATTTAATGATTTAACAATCTCCATATCTGGCTCCATTGCGTTACCGATAGTAGGCAGTCCATCGAAGCGTTTTGCTAATGTTTTTTCTGTTTCAGGCACTGCTATAGCGTCCAACTCTAGCTTATCTAGAATATCTGCAATAACAACCGTTCCTGCAATAATACGATGTTCATTCTTATCAGTTGCTTCAGCTGATGGTTGTGCTTTTTCCGTAGATGTCTCTGTCTTTTTTTGCTTATCTCCATCACTACAGCCAACAACTACCAACAGTAATGACATAAGCGCCATCATGAGCAACCAACATTTCCAATTCTTTCGCATAAAGTCATCTCCTACTTATTTCTGTTCAGTCACATCTTTTCTTGAATTTTTAAAACGGCGAACGAGCAACCAGCCCGATAAAATACAAATTACTACTAGCAATACTATCTTTACAATATTCAGCTGAGCAAGCTGCTGTTCAATCTTAGAATCCTTCGCTACTTTTTCTGTAGTTTCTTCTTTAACGTCAGCATTCTCGGCGTCATTTTCATCCTCAATAGGTGCGTCAAGCGTACGATCAAATGCTAACCGCTCTTCCTTTGGCACAGTTGATGTAGGCTGAAATGATGGCAGTGTCCGTGACAACTGAGTCGGTTTTGCCACAGTCTCATGTTGTGTTATCGCTGGTACCTTTCTCATTTCCTCTTTAACAATAACAGGTGCCTTTTTCACTTCCTCTTTAACAATAACAGGTGGCTTTTCACTCGCTACTTGCTTAGATGGTGTATTTGTAGAAGGCTTATTTAAAAACTTTGCTACTTGCTGTTGATCGAATTTTAGATTTACGAAATATTGATGGTAATAAGAAATCTCAGGTATTTCAACTTTAACCCACATTCGTATTGGCTTTTCAAAATCACTAATTTCAAATTCGACTATTCTGGCATTGTCTACGAGTGAAATAAGCTTTGGTTCCACTTGGTTTCCTCGTTGATCTACAGTTAAGCCTGTTATCCAATTAGATTTTAAAATAGTCATGTGGGCATAATATTTGCCGTTTTTTTCTTTTATTTTTGCAACAGGGTTTACATATGTATTCATAATGGATTGTTCGTTTTTTCCATCTACTAATACTACGTAATTCATTGACCATTCCTTATCATAGATTTCTTCCAAAGGAGATTCTTTCATTTCGTTTTCCGGAATAACTTCCTCATCCTTTGGCACAATTGTTGAAAGGGTTGTTAACTGTAATTTAAGCTCTTGGGAAAAAGAGAAATATTCCTCTGAGGATGAAAATGCCATCTCGCCTTTAATGATAATAGGCTGATGTAAATCCTTGACATCAAATTGAACTAAATTTTCAGTCTGAACGTTTGACGAAAGCTCATTTTCCAGCTGTTCGATATGTATATCCCTTATACTCAATGGCTTATTTATAGTTAAATTCAAGCTATATTGACCGTTCTTTACATCAATTGTCGCCAATTCACTAAAAATATTGTCTTTCCCTCCATCTAGAGATGAAAAACTTAGTTCAACTTGATAGCTCCCATTTTTTAATACAGATTCTTCAGCTTTTGCCTGAAGCCATACAAATGGAGGGAGAAACATTAGTAAAATAGCACTCAAAACGAATACTCGAAATATTTTTCTATTGTTAATCACTGTGTAAATTCCTCCAAATTATTTAAGAACACAGTAACTTCCTTCCTCGGATAAGTGAGAAAGGAAGTTGCTGTAACCATACTATTTATTCATGTATTGTAATGAGCCATTTAAAATTTTTGCCATATGTGCGCGTTTTAATGGACTGCTTGCATTAATAACAGTTTTACCTTTAGCATCGACAGATCCAGTCATGATTTTACCTGCATATAGAAACGCAAAGGCTTTTCTCGCTTCTTCACTTGTAACAGTTGCACCATCAGCATAATAAGACAAACTTGGATCACCATAGTTCATTTCTTTTCCTGCAACATGCGCTACTGTTCGGTAAATCATCACTGCAGCTTGTTGACGAGTAAGTGTTCCATTCGGATTAAAGTTCTCAGCTTTCATGACAATTCCAGCTTCAGTTAAAGCATTAATTGCTTGTACACGTTCTGTATCAAGTTTCGCTGTATCTTTAAATCCAGCATCTTTTGTAGAAGATACATTTAACGAACGAGCAATCATTAACGCAAATTGAGAGCGTGTAATATTGTCATTTGGTTTAAAGTAATCTTGACCCTTAACAATTCCCTTGCTATATAATGCTAGGATTGCATCTTTATTAGCATCATTACTAATATCCTTAAATGGATTCACCACTGGTTTCACTGCGCCTTCCACAGCAAAACTAAATTGAACTTGGTGGTTCGAGTCATAGTTCACGCCTTTGTCTGGCTCATTTACAACAATATGCAGCTGTGCATTCACAAGTTTCTTTAAGTCTGCCACTTCAAATGAGTACTTACTTGTATTTGTTGCATCATCTTTACTTACTAAAGTTGCTTCTTTCCCCTCCACTTTGAATCCTTTAACATATTGACCTTGAGGGAACGTCATAGTAACTATGTTTTTACCATCTACTACTGATACGTCTACTTTTGATTGAATATATTGCTTCATAATAGATTCTTCAGAAGTACCGTTTTTGTAAACAGTGACAGCCACTTCATTTACTTTAACTTCTTCTTTAACCTCTTCAGATTTACCATTTTCTACTGCTTTCAAATCAAAATCATACCACTTGTCCATATTAGCTGAAGCTACAACAACGTGGATTTTCGCTGATAATACTTCTCCAGCTACAACTGGGAAACTATATGTAATTGTTCCATCTGCATTTTTCACTTCAGTAGCATCTACAAACTTATCACCTTGCTTTGTTTGTAAACCTGCGATCATTGGGGCAGATTTTGCTGCTACAGTTAATTTCGCCTCAAATTTACCATCCTTTTCAACGATTATACCTTGTGTTACAAGATGAGAGCTAATTGCAGGTTGTGGTTCTGTTGTTCCAGGCTTAAAGGTTTGGAAATTTACAATTGTACCAGCATTTTCTGATTTAATGGCCTCCACTTTTGCTTCAGTATTTGTAGTCGTTACTTCAGCTACCTTTGCAGATGCAAATGATGGTACTGAAAGTGATGCTGCTAGCAATGAAGCTAGTACTATTTTCGTTGCGCGTGATTGTCGTTTTTTAGCCATTATTGACCCTCCGTTTTTGTTTGTAGTTTTTTTCTATAAAGTAAAAATGCTGATCCAACTAATGCAACGATCAATAAATATGGTGTTACATCGCTTGTTTGTGGATTCGGCACATGACTTTCAGTAGAATTTGTTGGAGCATTAGTAGTTTTCGTATCAAATGCTTGCGTTGGAGCATCGATAGTTTTCGTATCAAATGCTTGCGTTGGAGCATCGATAGTTTTCGTATCAGATGCATTTGCTACTGTTGCGCTTCCTGCAGATGCCGCATCAAATACTAGTGAGACGCTGTATTCGTGGTGATAATTAATGTCGTCAATATCAATTTTCATAGCAGTTACAACTGGTTTCGTTAAATCTTTAACTGTAAATTGTACAGTACGAGTATCAGCTGCTTTATCTTCACTTACTACAGTTGCTCCACCTGGTGGTTGGAACTTTGTAATCCATGCACTATTTTTTAATGTAATTTGTACAGTAGCCGTCCCATTTTTCATTGTGACCTTTGCTGGTTTTAAAAAATAATCATTTGCAATGGATACAGAGTTGCTTTCAGGTTTATTGACCTGATATTTTATCGAATGTGTACCGTCAGCTAGTTGGGCAGATGCTTGTGGTAATGCCATATTAAATACGCACAAAGTTACAAGCATGACGAACATTATTAATTTCTTCATGTGTTACACGCCTCCTCTAAAATAATGGAAAAATTCAATTCCATAAAAACTTGATTGAAAGCTCTTCATGAAATGAAAATCATTCTCAATTGCACTTCCATTACCAAGAATACGTGTTAATGCCAGTGAATGTCAACCATTAAACCAAATTCGTCCTCAATATGTCAAAATTACCTTAAAAAAAAGAAAATATCACATAAAAAAAATGTGATATTTCCTATTTTTAATAGAAAGGCACTCTTTCTATTCATTAATCTCAACGAGAAATCTAGTGTATTCAAGAAATTATTTCAATGATCCCAATAAGTATAAGTAGCCACCCTGAAATAGCAGTTGAGTATCTTCCAATAAAAGTCTTTGTCAGCAAACCGCCAAAATGAACACCAGCGCCTACTGTTATGAACGAAAAGACACCGATAGAAATAACTGTCCATATTGCAGAAATACCATTAGCTCCAAGTGCTATTCCTCCGGCTAAGCAGTTGGCTGATAAGACAAAGCCGAGCGTCATTGCTTCGCGAAATGAAATGATATAATTTTTATCCTCATCAAATACTTCAGGGTTTTCTAATATTCCTTGTTTAGAAAAGCGACTAGATAATAAAGTCCATATCCCAATAACACAAAGCAAAAGACTTCCTATTAAATTTGCGAAATCTGGAGAGACAAAATTAATAACTACGCTCCCAGCTGTAACTGCAGCGTATGTGACGATCATTGAAATAAGGGCTATAACCGCATTGGATAATATGGGTATTTTTACTCGCTTAATACCATAAGCGAGACCAATTCCTAAATTATCTAAGTTGGCAGCTATCCCAATAAGAATGATGGCTATCCAATGCATTCCTTTCCTCCTCAATAACATAAAATCCACTCTCACATATGATATGAAGGGAAAAAATTTTTGTTCATCCATACTTTGAATGGAATTGCTTACGGAGGGAATGGGATTATCCGCGTTTCCTCAGCTATTACCCGCAGGATACTTAAGATTAACCGTTTTCAACGTCTTTTCCAGCGGGTAATATTTCCTATTCTATAGCTTGAAATTATTTAATTGTTGAGAAATCTCTTCGGCGATACTTGCAGTTTGAACAGATGACTCTGCTACATGCTGTATGGCGTGTAATGTTTCTGAAATACTATTTGCTATCCCATTTGAATGATCAGACGACTCTATAGCGACAGTAGATACATTTTCAATCGCTTTTTGTATTTCTAGCATAGAATACTTCATCGTTCCAACAAATGTTGTTACTTCAGTTATTAATGTATTAAAGTACATAGCATCTTCTTCATATTGAATTCCACTGTTTTGGAAAAGCTCATAATCAGGTGTTACTTTATCGTCTATAAAGTGTAACAGCTCTTGAGCATTAGTAGACACATTCTTAAATGCTTTTTCTACGTCACTTGTAACAATTTGTATTCTTTGAACGGTTTCAGATGATTGTTCGGCTAATTTTCGGACTTCGTCAGCAACAACAGCAAAACCTTTACCCTGTTCTCCTGCTCTGGCAGCCTCGATAGCTGCATTTAATGCTAACAAATTCGTTTGATCTGCAATATCTGCTATTGTGTCAGACATTACTTTTACTTCAGATACGATTTGTCCGGCTTGAATCGCTTCTAAAACTAGCTTTTGTTTGTCATCATATAGAGTACGAGCTGTACTAAATGCTTGAATAGCTGTTTCTTTAATATCAATTGCTCTCTCTTTTACTTTTTGTGAGAAATTAAGACTATATTCGGTTTTCTCATTTAATTTTTCCGTGCTATCAAGTACTTCAATTGCAGTCGCGTTTAATTGCTCAGTTGTTGCACTTAGTGTAGTACTTCCCATAGCGACTTCCTTTGAGGTTGTATCAATTTCATTCATTGAAGCAGTAATTTCCTCAATAGTTGCACTTAAATTTTCACTTAAACTTCCCATTTGTGTTGAAGTACTATTCACATTAGAAACAAGTTCCTGAATATGCGTAACAGAATTGTTCAACCCTTCAGTAATTTTTCCAAGGTCATCAGGGTATATCACCTGGGCATGTTTAGTTAAATCACCATTTTCAACTCCAGATACAACATCTTTAATATTGGAGATCGCCTTTTTAACATATCTGCTTAAATAAATTAAAACACCTACGCTAAATATTAGAGCAATAACCATAATAATGATGTTTTGACTCAATGTTCTCTTATATGTTGCATTATTTTTTTCGTTGCTCATTTCAGCACTTTGGATATTTGTTGTTTCTAATTGCTCCATCAGATCATCTCTTTGCTTTTCTTTTTCAAATAGAGGTTCTAGTAATACATTAACATCCACTATATCTGCATCAGAGGTAACTTGTTGAAAATTGGATTCTAATATATCTTCATAACTTTGATTTACCTGTTCCAAATCCTTAAGTAATTTTCTTTCTTCGCTATCCATTTTTACTTTCGTTAAATCTGTAAAAGCAAGGCTAATTTCTTCTTCAATAGCTGCTATTTCTTCATAATATTGAATTTTCTCATTCATATCTTGCGAATGAAAGAAAATTTTGAACTTTAAATTAGTTATTTTTTGCTGATTAGTTGAAATGTTACTTAATAAATAGACAGAAGTTAAATTTTCATGGTATAAAGACGTCGCATTATCATTCGTTTTTTTAACACCCATTATCCCAGTAAGCCCTATAATGACAAGTACAATCAGCATAACAGTATTAAATATCCCGAATTTTCCGACCAAAGATGCGTTTTTATAAAAATTCATTTATCTCTCCACCTTAAATACATTTAATTTATTGATAATAAAATTAGTTCATCGCCATAATCTAGGGTTGATTTCCGTTCCGACTGGGTGCTTTCCTGAGGGCGTCGGGCCAACACAAATGTTTTTTGCGCGAAAGCGTAGTGCAACTTAGCGAGAGTACCAACAACAACACGAGGGCTTTATCACAGGACGTGATGCTTTTAGCCTTCCCCCGCCCGCTTTGCTTCAGGGTCTCGGGCCAACAGATGTTTTTTGCGCGAAAGCGAAGCGGCAGCAAAAGGTTTTCATCTGTGACGCTAATCCCCAAGGAGTCGCCCAGTCGTAACGAAGATCAGCTTTTACATAGTAGACGTTTTAACAAAAGTCATCCACAACTTTTGGTGATGAATATTATTTTTAACATAATTGAATAATTATGGAAATCAGACGTTGTATTTCCCCTATAACTCAGCGTGTTGAACTTAAAGAAAAATACTATCTTTCTGAATAACTTTCTCGATAAACACTTCAACTAAATGAGGGTCAAACTTTATAGCCTTCTGTTCTTTTAAATAAGAAAGAGCTTCTTCCTTTGTCCAAGCTTTTTTATAAGCTCTATTACTAACTAAAGCGTCGTAAACATCTACTATAGATATTACTCTCGCTTCAAAAGGAATTTCTTCTCCTTTTAACCCCATTGGATATCCTGTTCCATCCCAGTTCTCATGATGATATTTAATAATATTTTCTGCTATTTTTTTGTCATCAAAAATTTTATTATTCATTTCATTAGATAGCTTGTTCAATACATCTATCCCCATAAGAGGATGCATCTTTATAATTTTTTTTTCATAGACTGTTAGCGGCCCAGTTTTATACAGGATTGATTCTGGTATTCCCGATTTTCCAATGTCATGTAAAACACTGTATTCTATAATTTTACTAACATACTCTAACGATAAATTATAAGTTCTATCTTCAAAGAGGCTTAGCAACAATTCCTCCACTAAATTTTGCACATTCAAAAGATGTTCTGCTATATTTGCATCACGCATTTCACTTGATAGCGCTAACAACTGAAATAGCTCCTTGTGCTCTATTTTCTTCTGATTCACTTCATCTATCAATAGTTGTTCTGCTAAGCGCATGACTCCTACATAATAAATAATTCCTTTTATTTCAATTGGCGTAATCGTTATAAATGAGTATCTTAGCTCTAATGATTTGTTGACATGAACCATTGTCCCAGACCATGGCTGTCCTTTTTTTAATGTACTTTTTAATGATTTGTACATAACAAATGGCGTTACACTCGATTTTAAACTCTCTACTGGTATTCCAATAAGAAATTCTCTTTTATAGCCGGTGATCGCTTCGTATTGTTGATTAACATCGATTATTAATTGATTTTCATCAACAATGACAACAGCATCACCTAATTTTAAATAGTATGTTAATTCTTTCGGTATTTTTTTATACATATAGAAGACCCCTTATCCATTGTTTAATTCATTAGCAAAACTAGCAAGTCGGTCAGCCGAGAATGCAACTTCTTCAAATGCTTTACCTAATTCATTGACAACGTTAGCAAAAACATTAATCTCTTCTTGTGAATGTTCGTTATTTTCTTGTGTTTCTTTCATAGATTGTAAAATTTGCTCAAAACATATGTCTGTTTGTTTCATAATTTGTTCCCCGTCTTGAACAGATTGATTAATTAAGTCAAGTGAAGCTGATAATTTTTCTACCCTAGTTACAGTAGATAAAATTAAATGAGCTACATTTGAGACTGATTTTTTCGTTACTTCTGATAATTTTTTAACTTCGTCTGCTACAACTGCAAATCCTTTCCCATGCTCGCCGGCCCTTGCTGCTTCAATTGCTGCGTTTAAAGATAATAAATTAGTTTGATCTGCTATTTTAGTTACAATATCAATAATGCCTTGAACTTCCTTCGTTATCTTTAACAATTCTTCTATATCATTGGAAATTATTTGAACAGCCTCATGAACATTCTTCATATTACTATCCTGTCTACTTATTTGAAATTTCCCATTTTCAGCTCTCTCCTCTGCTAGAGCAGATAACTTCCTTCCATCATTCGCAATTTCCACCATTTCTGTGCAATGAATATGTAATTCATGAAATGCTGCGTTAGTTTGCTCCGAAATCGATGCTAAATTTTCAGTTGAATTCACAACTTGAATTTTAGTCTGTTCCGCCTGTTCGTCTAACTTTGTTTTAATTCTACTGATCTCTTTATCGTATTCTTCAAGAACGACTTGTTGCTCTAAATTAAATAGTTTTGAAAGTGCTTTTACACTAGAATAATAAAGTTCTTTTTCAGAAATATTCTTTTCGATTATCTCGATAATCGCTATAAACAAATTTTGAAAAGCACATAAATACCATTTTGTCTGTAGACCAATTTTCACATGTATTTGTGCTATTCTGGCCCTTTTCAAAAAATATTTATCATCAATTATTCCTGAAAACATTTCTAAAATATGCGATTTTAAAGTCTTCTTCAAAGCATCTACCGAACTATTATTATTAATAAGTGTTAGTAGAGATTCTTCCAAACTGAGATTCTTGTAAAAAAGATCCACAATATCATCGATTTTTTCTTCTACAAATGGCTGTAAGTTTTTAATTATTTGTAGCTCTTCTATTGAAAAATGAAGCATTGTTATTTGTTTCTCTATTTCACTGCCATTTTGAATATCCATTTTTATAGTACGATCCAGTAATATAATGCTGTTTTCTATCT
Organism: Lysinibacillus sp. NPDC059133; assembly: GCF_042755925.1. NCBI lineage: Bacteria > Bacillati > Bacillota > Bacilli > Caryophanales > Bacillaceae > Lysinibacillus > Lysinibacillus sp. NPDC059133. The sequence goes on from NZ_JBHZDH010000011.1 coordinate 14,099, forward strand.
CTTTCTCTTTACTTTTCCAAAACATGAATCAACCTCCATTAATCTTCTTTACACTTCACTTAGTAAAGTTTTCAATAATAACTTATTTTGCTGTTGATACTTAGCAAAATAGATTTCCTGTAGTCTTTTTGATAACCTATCATAATCGCTTTTTGAAGGAACTGAATTCCATACAAATATATCTTCTATGTCTTTTTTAATATTTAAATATAAGCGATCCGTTATAATTAACTCCGCCTCTTCATCTTTAGAACACAACTCAACATGGATAAAAAGACGTTTTATTTGGCTGAATAGATAAGGAACATCATTTATCATTGAAAATATTTTTATTTTAATAGTATCTCTATTGGCAAAATCAATTGTTTGTTTTAGTAATTTATGATATCGGCCAATTAATATTTCTCTGCGTTCAAATACGATGGCGAAGGCCTGATTTTCCATTAGACGATCATAAAACTGATTCATGATTTCTATTTGAGCCGTTTCATGCATTTCTAATCTCTTTTGATAAAGATCTTCTTTAAATAAAGCAGCTGGACCAGAAAAAGTTAACATAAAATAATGAAGATGCAGTAAATTTATAAAGAGTGCTCCATATTCTTCTACATCTAAAGTAATTGAAAAATGCTCGATGAACATTTCTATCCAATATAGAGTTGCTTGTACAAATAATTCCTGATTATGATGCTGTGCAAAGTTCATTAATAAACTAACCGTATTATCTGTTTTATGATAACGACGCATACAACTAATGATAGAAAATAAAAACATAGTTTCTAATTCAATTTCTTCATCTGATAAATCAGTAAATCGTCTAAATATATGCTTTATTTTTTTCGATAATTGCTCATAGTTATGATGATGTTTCGTAAAGCTTGCATACATTGGATGATATTCGATTAGGCAACCTATTTTTGCGCGTGATAAGCAAACGGCTAGCCAATATGAAACTTGTTCGGAATAGGCTATGTCTACTTCCTTCATTATTTCTAGTATTTCTTCTCTTGAAACTAGAGTAAATGGCCACTCTTCTCCCCAACACGAATTCCAGTAGAACAAGAAGTAAAAATAACGAAATTGCTTTTCTGTCCCTTCAAGACTGACTTTTTCATAAGATGTATACTTCAATTGAAACTGATCTAACAAAGGCTTAACTTTTTTTATTCTTCGATACATGGATGCGACGCTTGTGAAATTTTCCAAAATAAACATATTAACATCATAAAATTCATTGTAAAAAATCTCATTAAAAGCTTTATAGGTTAATGAGTTTCGTAAATAATATCTTTCAACAGTCTTCATAGAAAAATTATCTTTATAATTTAATTGAAAATACTTATGCTCTTCTTTTTGGATAACAGCAGATTCAGTAATAAACTCTAAATCAATTGCTATCTCATTTATTATTTTCAAGATTGTTCTTTCAGACAGATCCATCATTTGGGATAACTCTAAACTTGAAAATAGCCTCTGTTCATTGTAAATATGATGTAAAATATTCACCTTTTGCAAAGGTAATCGATCCAAAAAATTATACATAAAAACACCTCAATGTCTTCCACCAGTAAACCCTAGCTGTGTCATATAAATTAACCATATATTTGAAAATAGATAAGCTTATTTAATTCTTATCAATACATTCTATTCCCGTTTTTTACGACACTAAACATGAGAAAGCATTATTTTAATACTTTATAACTACTCTAGATACTTAAAGCTGCCAATAAAACAGATGTTACTGATTATTTCACTTCCATTAAATACTCTTTTAAACAACAAATGTTGTTTATTTTCGTCAAATTCACTCATTTTAGACAATCGTGAAAAAAGCCTCTTGTTTTCAAGGTTAGTTACACTATATCAGGCATTTTCAAACAAACAAAATCACTTTTTGTTCGTTTTTGAACATATTTTGATAATTCTAAAATTCATTATTTTTAGGGGTTAAATTCTATTTTTGCATCTTCATACAAGCTCATCTACCGGATTCCATCATAAGAGGGTGTTTCTCAACACTTTTCCCTGAAATTTTACTAGCGAAAACTCCTCAAGCTTTTACAACCTAAGTGTAGACTAGAACGTCCTAGGCACTTTCGAAGTGAGCTAAACAAATAGCTCTTGAATAGGCAAAAGGCTTTCATCCGTTCGTATTAAAATAGAAAAAGAGATGTATCAAATTACGATACATCCCCCTTCCTGGTAAGACTTATAAAGCAAGCGCTCTATACATGAACGCCGTAAATTGTGCGCGTGTTAAATTTTCATTTACTACAAAGATCTTCTTAAACATATACCTATATTTTAAACTCGGCATCGAAACTATAGCATTATCGATAAAATTGTTAAAATCAATATTTGTTAGTTTTCGAACATATTTTGATAATCTTTTTTGTTGCAAATTTATATTCATTCAAAATTACCCAAGTCCTGTGGCATTACCGAACTGGCCGACATCGTGTTGGCCCTCATGCGCCTAAGCACAAAGCCCATTCCGGACGCAATTATGCCTAGGCACAATTGACATAATCACCCTATTTAAGTCGATTTGACAAAAGTAACAACCTTTTGATAACTTTAAGTTGTTACTTGTTAATTTTTAGATACATATCATTCTATAATAAAGAAAGGGAGATCTTATGAGATTCAGTAAATTAATGAAGATAGGATTGGCTTTAGCAGTCATGTTAGTATTAACTGCTTGTGGCTCAGATGGTGAAGACACGAAAAATGAAGACAAAAATGAAGTGAACTTAGCCTATGTTGAGTGGGATACTGAAATTGCTTCTACAAACGTAGTAGGACAAGTGCTAAAAGATTTAGGATATAATGTAACACTAACACCACTAGATAACGGAATTATGTGGGAGGCTCTTGCCAAAGGAGAGGTCGATGGCATGGTGTCAGCTTGGCTACCACAAACACATGCCCCACAAGTTACGAAGTACAAGGATAAAATAGACGATTTAGGTGAGAACCTAGCAGGCGCAAAAATCGGCTTAGTTGTCCCTAGTTATATGGATGTAAATTCTATCGAAGATTTAACGGATGAAGCTGGTAAAACGATCACTGGCATTGATCCAGGAGCAAATATGACAGCAACTACGGAAAATGCTTATAAAGAATATAAAAACCTAGAAGGCTGGAATGTAGTTACCTCATCTGCAGGCGCAATGACAGCAGCCCTTACTCAAGCCATTGCGAAAAATGAAGAAATCATCGTGACAGGTTGGTCTCCACACTGGAAATTCACCGCTTTTGATTTAAAATATTTAGACGATCCTAAAGGTATATACGGAGCCGAAGAATATATTGGTACATTTGCACGTAAAGGATTGAAAGAAGATAATCCGGGAGCGTATAGTGTTCTTAAAAACTTCCACTGGACGCCAGAAGATATTGAAAGTGTTATGTTTGATATTATGAAAGGCGCTGATCCTAAAGAGGCAGCAAAAACATGGATCAAAGACAACGAGGATAAAGTTACAGAGTGGACTAAAGATGTAAAATAATGCACGCTACACGTAACTAAGGAAAAAGATCCATTCACTGAGCAATCAGTAAATGGATCTTTTTCTGTTATGTTAATATCTCCGGATGGAAATGACCCTCTTAAGTAAAGATACATAGGATTCTTGTCTAAACAAATGAAATTTTAAAATTAAACTATTTACTAAAAAGAGAAGACCAGCCAAAAAAATAACCCCTTTTATGTGAATTATTCCACTTAAATATCCACCAAGTAAAGGACCAATCAGATTTCCTAAAAATAGAGCACTATGATAATAACCGAATGTTAAACTTTCCATTTTTTCAGGTGCATTTTTTCGTATTAAACTTATTACCGATGGGAGAAGACCACCTATAAATATCCCCATTAAGAACCTAGCGAGCAGCAATAGCCATATAGAAGAAACCAATGCTTGGGAAACATAACAAATAAAATTCCCTAACAAAGAAATTAACAAAATAATTTCAGGACCCACTTGATCTGCTTTCCTTCCTAAAATGGGAGAAAAGATTGTAATAGAGAAACCCGAGATTGAAACCGCTAAACCTACCATCGTTGTTAAAAAGACATCATTATTCCACATACTTTCTACATATGTGGCCAAAAATGGTGAAGTACTCATCGTTGAAAACTGAATAAGAAATCCAACCATAAACAAAATTCCAATTAGAGGTTCTTTCATAATTTCCCGCAGTTCAGAGAAGAAATGCATACGTCTTCTCTTAGGCGTCGGAACTTTCAATGTACTTGGTTCAGGCTTATTAACTTCTGTTAAAAAGAATACAATAAGTGCCCCTGATATCAGTAACATAGCACTAGATACATAAAGGATTTTATAAAATCCTATCCACTGTCCCAAAACTCCACCTATTAATGGTCCGAAAATATTCCCGGTGTAAGCACCTGATTGGGCTATACCGAGTGCATAACCTATTTTTTCTTTAGGAGTATTCATTGTGATGAATGGAGAAGATGCAGGGATAAAACCACCAAAAATCCCTAAGATAAAACGTAGAATTAATAAGTGCCAAGCTGTTGTGCTATAGGTCATTAAAAATGTGGCAAATGCCATTCCAATTGCTGAACGGACTAGAATAGTTTTCCTACTCGTTTGATCTGCAATCTTTCCCCAAATCGGCTGAAAAAGAAAAGCCGATAAAAAAGTAGCGCCAAAAATCATCCCTGTCCAAAGCTGAATATCAGTTTGAGAGTGAACACCTAAATCACTTTTGAGATAAACTGGAATAAAAGGTATTATTAAGCTAAATGCAGACATGACTAAAAATTGTGCAATGCTCAAAATATACGTATTCTTTTTCCAAACTTCCAATTATATACCTTCTCTCACTGATTTAATAGTTTCATAGAATGTACAGGATATCTATCACCAGCTGCTGAACCTACAGGTATAGCTTTATCTATGAAATCCTTTATATCATTTGGCAATTCAAAGTCTATTGCAGCAATATTTTCTTGTAAGTAGGATCTCCTTTTTGTCCCTGGTATAGGGATGATATCTAATCCATTAGACATTAACCATGCTAATGCTAGTTGTGCAGGACTAATATTCAGTTGGTTTGCTATCTCTTCTAGCTGTCGAATCAAAGCAAGGTTTTGATTGAAGTTGCCTCCCTGAAATCGAGGTGCGTTCCTTCTAAAATCGTTGTCTACAAATTTATCGACCGCCTTAATTTTTCCAGATAAAAACCCTCGTCCCAGAGGACTATATGGTACAACAGCGATATTTAGTTTACGGCAAAGGGGCAATATTTCCTCTTCAATATCTCTAGTCCATATTGAATACTCTGTTTGTATTGCAGCTATAGGATGTACTTTTTGTGCTCGTTTTATCGTTTGAGAAGATACTTCCGAAAGCCCAATATGTCGTACTTTACCTTCTTCTACTAATTCTTTCATAGCACCAACTGTCTCTTCTATGGGAACGCTGGGATCTACACGGTGTAGATAATATAGATCGATGTAGTCAGTATTTAACCGTCTTAAACTTGCTTCACAGGCCTTTTTTACATATTCCGGTCTGCCGTTAACTTTAATTACCTTCCCACTCTCATCTCTTACAAAAGCAAATTTGGTAGCTATATTTATCTGTTGTCTGACATTTTTTAATGCTTGACCGACTAATTCTTCGTTTTTCCCCACTCCATATTGATCAGCTGTATCAAAAAAGTTAACACCGAGTTCTAAGGCGTAATGCAATGTAGCAATCGATTCCTCATCATTTTGAGTTCCATAGTATTCTGACATGCCCATGCATCCTAATCCTAAGGATGAAACACTTAAATCTCCAATAGATCGATATTTCATTTTTTTCTCCTCCAATCTTTCTTCAGCATGAAATTATATCGATTAGAGTGCACTCTAAGGCAAATGTATTTTTTTCCATTTCTCATAAAAAAAAGACCTTTTAGAAAGGTCTCTATCAATTATGCCTCAGCATAATTGCGTCCGTAGGCTTTAACTTATTTAATTGGATTACTTAACTTTTTCCTCCAAATTTTTATAGTAGTCAATTTTTTCATTAACCTTAATTAAACTATTTTCTAATTGCTTAATTTGGTTAAGAACGTTCTCTTGATGAGCTTCTAATAGTTCTCGTCTTTCAGTAACGGTAGAATCACCTTGACGTCTTAGGTCTGCAAATTTTTTCATATCTCTTACAGGCATTTCTGTGTTACGTAACATAATGAGAAAGTCTATACATAAAATATCGCTCTTTGAGTATTTACGATATCCATTTTCATCTCTTTCAATCTCACATAAAAGACCAATATTTTCATAGTAGCGTAGAGTGTAAGAACTAAGACCAGTGATTGAGGATATATCCTGAATAGTTAATAATTTTTCCATATTTTTATTATAACACACTTGCTTTATAGTGCACTCTAAGGAGTATCTTTGATTCTAGATTCATTTTTTAATAGTTTTTAGGAGGAATTTTTAATGAATATAGGGATTTTTGTTTTAGCACTTGCCACATTTGTTGCTGGTACAGTGGAGTTGGTGATCGCTGGGATAATCAACATGATTGCAGAAGATTTACATGTTTCTGTAGGAGCAGTCGGTCAGTTAGTTTCAGTTTTTTCATTGGTTTTTGCCTTTGGGGCTCCAGTACTTATTGCTTTAACTTCTAAAGTAGAAAAACGTAAATTACTGCTTATAGCAATGTTAACTTTTCTAGGAGGTAATATTTTATCTATAGTTAGTCCGAATTTCACAACCTTATTAATAGCCAGAATTATTCTTGCAGCTAGCTGCTCTATCGTAGTTGTCACTTCCGTAACAATGGCTGCCAAAACTGTTGCAACGGAATTAAGAGGAAGAGCTATTGGATTAATTTTCATGGGTTTAAGCGCATCATTAGTGTTAGGTGTACCACTAGGAACTATTATCGGTGAAAATTTTGGTTGGAGGATGACATTTGTATTAGTTTCAGTCTTAAGTATTGTTTCTATGGTAGGAATCATTAAGTTTTTACCTAAGGTTCCACCACAACCAGCCGTTCCTTTACTTAAGCAAATAGCCACATTAAAAAGTAAAAAAATCGCATCAATCCAGCTCATATCAGTTTTGGAGCTAACTGGTCATTTCATAGTTTATACTTATTTCACGCTTTTTCTTAAAACAACAATGGACTTATCAACAAATATGATTAGTATGGTCTTACTTGTTTTTGGTATAGCTGGAATAACAGGCGGTTGGATTGGTGGCTGGGCATCCGATAAATTTGGCGGAGCAAAAACTATACTCACATTTCTTATACTTTTTGCAGTTTCCTTGTTCCTATTACCTTATTCTACAGGATCAATGATCAGTTTATTGATCGTTGTCGTACTATACGGTGTGATGGTTTGGGCTCTTAGTCCAGCTGTACAAAATTATCTAGCTGAGTCTGCTCCCGATTCCTCAGATATCCAATTAGGTTTAAATACTTCATTTTTACATCTTGGAGTAGCTTTAGGTTCTGGTTTGGGTGGTTTACTTGTAGACTACTATTCTGTAACTATCAACACGTGGGTAGCTGGTATTATGGTAGTTTTAGCCTTAATCTCTGCTATTTATTCGCTAACGATAAACCGTAGAGAAAATACTTCAATTCAAGGGCTATAACTAAAAGGATAGGAGGACGCCCACATGCCCATCAAGCTAAGATTATAAAGTACCCCCTAAATGGAAATTTTGTGTTTTTATAGTACCGAAGTTTATTTTTATCGTTTTGGGGAACAACAGATTTTTTAACTTGCTAGCAATGCGGCAGGACCCCTATTTACAATAACAAACGAATTAAAGGAAAATAAAAAGGAATGAACCCTGTCCAATACAGTGTTCATTCCTCAGTAACTGCTTAAAATATGTGTCTAACTTTTTGGGGTCACTTCATTTGAAGATCCTTATAAATTCGTTATCTTACAGGTTCTATAGATGAGATCCGCCACTTGCATCGAGCAATTGACCAGTTACCCAACGACTGTCTGAGGAAGCGAGAAAGGCGGCAATATCTGCCACATCCTCGGGTTCTCCCCATCTGTTGAAGATTGAAAGACCAGCCGCATATTTTTGTCCATCAAGGTTTTCCAAAGTCTCAGCATTCATCTCTGTATTAATAATTCCAGGCTGGATGGCGTTTACCGTAATATTACGGCTCCCTAGTTGTTTGGCTAGAAGACGCGTAAATGTGTCGATAGCACCTTTGGACATACTGTACGTGAAGACACTTGGAGAAGCTGTACGTGTCACAAAAGATGAAATATTAATAATGCGTCCTCCATCTTTTAAACGTGGCAAAGCTTGTTGAGTAACAAAAAGTGGTGCTTTGACATTAATCTTCATTACCTCGTCAAATGATTCTTCCGTCGTCTCTTCTAAACTGATAATTTGACCAATTCCAGCATTGTTGACAAGAATATCGAATCCGTCACCGCCCATATATTCCCGAATAGTATCATCCAAAGTAGTAAATAAATCTTGAATGCCATCTAGAGTACTAAGGTCAGCACCAATCGCGCAAGCATTTCCTCCGCTTTGCTCGATCTGGTGAACAACTGCTTCTGCCTCATTACGTCTTTTCCCGTAATGAACTACGACAAAGGCTCCCTCTTGTGCCAGACGCAATGCAATACTGCGGCCAATTCCTCGACTTGATCCTGTAACTAAAGCTATTTTGCCTGCTAACTTACTCATGCTTCCATCTCCTTGTTCAAACATAGTTATATTACATAGATAGTTATATCATGGAACATTATTTGAAATGTTGCTCTCCTATTCGGTTTCAAGGGGGCGATTGCTTCAGATAACTTAGTTCATCTCTTGGTTGCCAGCATTGCTTATATAAATCTTGAATACGTTTTTGACGATGTGCATCATATTGTTTAAATGCTTGTTCAACATAGTTATTTCTTTTAATACATTTTGCCAAAATATTTACATCTTTAATTGCTTGGTAAGCGTCTTGCCTCATAGAGGCACGGTTGCTCCTTCTACCCCTATATGCGATGGTCTTCTATTAACAAAAGCAATGCTAATAAATATAAGAAGTAATCCTACTAATAGATTCATAGTGACTTTCTCATGTAAAAACATAATACTCACTATATTTGAAATAACCGGAATCATAAATGTATAAGCTCCTACTTTACTTGCTTCTCCAGAGCCAATCAATATAAAATAAATTAGCCATCCGAAAGCTATAACAAATATTACAATGAATAGTAGATTGCAAATTAATGTGGTATTCCAAATGATATTTGACCAACTTTCCATGATAGAACCTGACCCAATTAAGAATAGCCCACCTATTATAAGTTGAAGTGAAACCGTCCAAAATGAATCTACTACACCACTTGTTTTCTTCATAAACAGGTACAGCGAAAAAGCTTTTTTAACTGTTGCTTTCGAATAAAGTTTAATAATTTATAAAAGGGTTAACTACTCAGCCACCCCATGAAAATACCAGATAGCTAGAGAAATCTACTAAAAAAACGTGTTAATTTTTTCATACTGCTTATAATGTTCTTTGTAGAACTTGCGTGGTAAGTAAATTTTGATGAAGTAAAAGGAATCCATTTATTTACTATTATATATTTTGAATAAAGAAAGGACTGTCTCAAAAAGCATTTTTCATTGCCTTTTGGGACAGTCCCTTGTTTGTTAACCTTTATTTTAATACTTCCGGATGGAAACCATCTTTTTGGAAGTAATTTTGATGTGACCAAATATTTAATTTTTCTTTTTCTGCATCTTGCTGGATTTCTCTAAATTCATCCTCAAACGTATTGTTTGGCTTATGGATAAAGCGCACTGCTGCAAGTCCTTCTTTTAGTAATGATTCCTGTAGCATTACATCATCAATAAAGACATAGGCTAATAAGCGATCGTAGTTATCTGTTTCTGGTCCAACATCGTAAACCGCTTCAACCTTTTTGGCGTGTTCTAACAATTTAATTGTATAGTCCTTTGCCTCTTCAGCATAAGGCTGCGCTTCACCTTTGTTATAATTCATCTCTGGTGTATCTACCATCAATAGGCGAATTTTTTGTTTCTTGCCATTTATTGTCGCCTGAATTGTATCACCATCATATGCTTTAATATACTCTACATCAAAGCGTTTATTTCCTGTTTTTTCTTCAACCTGTTCAATAGAAATAGTACTATCTTGGTTAGTCGATGTTGTATCCTTTTCTTGGGCTGGTGATCTGCCGAAAATCATATACAATGCAACAGCAAGAATGATTGTACCACTCGTAATTAACGTTTTTATATCTTGCATTTTCATGTAGTAGGTCCCTCACAACTTCATCTTTATTACATTTTAAGGAAGCTTCTAAAAGAATCCTTAAAAGTTTCACGATGTTTCTATTGTAGAATATCAGGCTACTACATTCAAGTTATGTAGCTGCAATAGCTACCCAATGGTTTGGAGAAACTTCAACAAGCTGACTATTTTCTATCTCATAGTCTGTTTGTATGTCTTTGTTTTCGGTATCTCTATATTTTTTCTTTTCTATCGTAGGATCTGGAATTGGTATTGCGTGTAATAAAGCTTTTGTATACGGATGCTGTGGATTGGCGTACAGCTCCTCACTTTCTGCAAGCTCTACAATCTGCCCACCATACATGACAGCTACACGATCGCTAATATGCTTAACCATAGACAAATCATGAGCAATAAATAAGTATGTCAATCCAAGGCGCTGCTGTAAATCCTTTAACAAGTCGACAATCTGCTTTTGAATAGAAACATCAAGTGCTGAAAGTGGTTCATCACAAACAATAAAATTCGGCTCCACTGCTAAAGCTCTTGCGATACCAATACGTTGTCGCTGTCCACCTGAAAATTCATGTGGATAACGCATGGCATGTTCTTTGTTTAAGCCTACCAGTTCAAGTAATTCCTCCACACGCTGTTGACGTTCTCCATTCGTTTTAACGAGTTTATGAATATCTAGAGCTTCCCCAATAATATCTACTATTTTTTTCCGAGGATTCAACGAGGAATATGGGTCTTGGAAAATAATTTGCATATGACGACGCATAGCTTTAAGCTGCTTTTTCGTTAGTCTTGTCATTGGTACACCTTGATATAAGACTTCTCCATTCGTAGGCTGATGAAGCTGTAAAATTGTTCGACCTGTCGTAGATTTTCCTGAGCCTGATTCACCTACTAAACCTAACGTTTCTCCTTGGTATATATGGAACGATAAATCATTGACAGCCTTTACCGTTCGACCATGACCTAATGCGAATTCCTTTGAAAGATGTGCCACTTCGATTAATGGTTTATTTTTATCTATTTCAAGCTGTACATTCGTAACTGGCTTAGGCTGCTTTTTCTCATGGAGCTTTGGTAAAGCATTCAATAGTTTTTTAGTATAAGGATGTTGAGCATTTTTAAAAATTTCCTCTGTCGTACCTTGCTCAACGATCTCTCCTTCCTTCATCACAATAATTCGATCGCACATGCCAGCAACGACACCTAAATCATGAGTAATTAATATGATTGAGGTGCCCATCTTTTTTTGCATATCTCGCATTAATTTTAAGATTTGCGCTTGGATGGTTACATCAAGGGCTGTGGTCGGTTCATCCGCAATTAGTAAAGATGGACGACAAGCAAGTGCCATAGCAATCATAACACGTTGGCGCATTCCCCCTGAAAACTCATGCGGATATTGTTTATATCGTTCTTCTGCATTTCGAATACCTACAAGCTTTAATAACTCTATTGTTTGCTTATAAGCCTCAGCTTTAGACATGGACTGATGCTTTATTAAACTTTCAGCCACTTGTTCTCCAATACGAATAGTTGGATTTGTCGATGTCATTGGATCTTGAAAAATCATACTGATATCTTGTCCACGGATTGCCTCCATTTGTTTTTCGCCCAATGAAGTAAGCTCTTGTCCTTTAAACAAAATATTTCCTGACTTTAGATATGAAGGTGGTGATGGCAATAGACGCATAATTGAACGAGCCGTTACACTTTTCCCACTACCTGACTCTCCTACAATTCCGAGTGTTTCACCTTTATTTAGATGAAAATCAACGCCTTTAACGGCTTCAAACTCTGTCTCTCCCGTAATAAAAGATACACGAAGATCGCTTATTTCTAGAAGCTTTTCACTCATTCAATCCATCCTTTTGTAAATTTTGTGATTGACTTAATTACTAGTATAACCCATACTTTACAATACCGATAGGAATTATACAATATAATAATACTGAATCTTTCACCCTGCTATTTGTTCAATAGGACCTTACAAAAAATGAGTCAGCTAAGCGTGTGTTGATGTTGTTTTGTCCACCTTTAAAATCTATTATTTTACTTACGTCTGGAGGAAATGCATGGTTATTTCAAAAGCTCGTTCTACAACTAAGGAACATGTATTCTTTTTTTCAGCTTATCAAAAGCTCATGCACCATAAATCATACAATGCGCTACTCTTTCTTTTCAGTATTTTAGTACACCCATTTACATACTTATTTTATCGGAAAAGAAAATATTCACACCAATACCGCCAAGCTTTTGAGCAACGAAGTCAGTACTACAAAGAAAAGGGTTTGTTCACACAATGGCAAGTTACATTTGCTGAACAAGAATTAGCCAAAGCTAAATTCTTTCAAGAATGTGTGTCAGAAAAACAATTACAGGAAACTGCTTCGAAATTAGCAGAAGCAAAAATTCAGCAGTTAGTAGAGCAAGATTTATTGAAGGATGATTTAGAAGATCCATCCTATTTACAATTTTTTAGTCAACAACTTAAAAATAAAAACTTTGTGGCCCTTACTTTTTTACCGGCTGTTTTATTTTATGTAGCCCTTCTATTGTTTGCGAATCCATTTCTGCGATTTGCCATTGAACGAATACTACAAAGTTTCATTGTTATTGTAGGTGTCGCAACACTAGTGTTTACAATTTTGTATTTGTCACCTTTCGATCCAGCAAGAAACTTACTTGGTGTTACGGCAACGCCTGAGCAAATAACTAACTTTAATCATATTCATGGTTTGGATCAGCCCTATTTATCTCAGTTATGGAATTCATTATCTGGTCTCTTCACATTTGATTTAGGTACTTCTTTTGCAGGGAAAGAAAATATTACAAATAGCATTGTAAACAAATTTCCTGTCACACTTGAAATAGCTATCCTATCACTATTAATGGCTATCGCTATTGCTATTCCAGTCGGCATTATATCCGCTGTTCGTCCAAATTCATATTTGGATTATACATTTATGTTCATCGCCTTGATTGGATTATCCATTCCTAGCTTTTGGCAAGGATTGATATTTATTTTAACGTTTGCCTTAAAGCTACAATGGTTCCCAGCTACATTTAATCCTCAAAACTGGCTATCTTTAATAATGCCTGTCATTGTCTTAGGAACATCCATTACGGCTTCCATTGCCCGTATGACCAGATCCAGTATGCTTGAGGTGATACATGAAGATTACATTATTACAGCTAGAGCTAAAGGCTTGAATGAATTTAAAGTGATTTCAAAGCATGCTATTCGCAATGCCATGATTCCGATTATTACGGTGATTGGACTTCTCTTTGGTGGAATGTTAGGTGGGGCATCTGTTACAGAAAAGGTTTTCAATATTAATGGTATCGGTAGTTATATTGTTGACAAGCAGTTTATTCCGGACATTCCAGCTATCCTTGGTGGGGTCGTCTATATTGCGATCACAATTTCGATTGTTAATTTATTCATCGATATTTTGTATGCCTTTTTCGATCCACGTATTCGCTCGAAAATGAAGAAGTCTTAAAGGGAGGATCACCAATGAAAAACAGCTTACATGTCAAACTACTTTTGAAGATTACACAGGAATATGTCAATTCACATTTTACATTTGTCTTTTCCTTACTGTTTTCTTTATTATTTCTAGCCTATAGCTATAATTTTTCTACTCAAAGTTGGCGACCAATTGTCTTCATTTTTTTCTTAATTTATGCGATTACGACAGCTTATGTCGGTTTCCTAACTTTACGAATTAAACAAGATTTAGCAAGCCATAATGACATACAAAAAAGCACTCGATTACTTGGGTATCCTCTATTATTGACAATCGTCTCTGGCAATGTTTTTTCTACATCTTTTGCTTTTTTGCTTGTATCAAAAAGTAAGACAGCCGAATATACTTTTGCTGCTTATGCATTGATCACTCAGCTTTTTATTATCGGTATTTCAGCACTGAACTTATTTAAACCGTATGTTACAGATACGTTTTTACTAGCAATGGGTCTTTTCTTACTCCTTGCAATCTTTTATATCGTGATGTTAATTCTATGTACTAAATTTGTGACTTCCAAGGCTGCACCGAAATGGATGCTGTTACCTGGCATTTTGCTCCTTTTTGCCTCTTTGACTGGCAATCTATTTGCAACATTGCTAGGGTATAGCCTTATTCAAAAAGCTCGAAAGGCGAATCTATCTACCATTGAAAAATGGCAAAGAATTTGGGAGAAGATTTTACGCAATACGATGTCCGTTTTCGGGTTATTTTTCATCGTATTTATGTTTTCTTTATCCGTGACAAGCTCTTGGACATTTGACTATGACTTCGCTATTGAAAATAACTATGGAGCATTGTTACAAACTCCTACGCTAGAATATCCACTAGGCACCGATAATTACGGGCGTGATTTATTTTCTCGTATTGTTTTCGGTGCACAAATATCGCTTATTGTCGGACTTTTCTCAACCATTATACCTGCATTAATCGGCGGAACACTTGGTGCATTTTCTGGTTATTATGGGAAAGCGACTGACAATATAATCATGCGTAGTCTTGATATTTTATATGCCATTCCTGGAATTTTACTAGCTATTGCCATTATCGCAGCGTTTGGTGCCAATACCATGAATTTAATCATCGCACTAAGTGTTGGCGCAATTCCAACGTATGCTCGTACGATGCGCGCTAATGTCATGCAGCTCTCTAATTTCGAATTCGTGGAATCAGCCAGAGCATTAGGAGCATCTGATGCTGCAATCATTTTTAAGCATATTGTTCCTAACTCGTTAGCACCTATGATTGTCAAAGCAACATTAACCATTGGTGGTGCTGTGATTTCAACAAGTAGTTTAAGTTTTTTAGGGCTCGGCATTGAGCCACACATTCCTGAATGGGGCAATATTCTAAAAGTTGGTAGTACGTACCTGGAAACACATTCCTATGTCGCTATTTTCCCAGGTCTTTGTATTATGCTTCTCGTTCTTTCCTTTAACTTTTTAGGTGATGGGTTACGAGATGCTTTAGATCCAAAATCAAATTAATAAATGGAGGTTCTTACATGAAAAGATTACTTGTCTTCTTATTCATAGCAGTATTAGCATTAGCAGGCTGTGTACAAACAAAAACTGACGTAGAAGGTAGTAAAGATTCCAAAGGCAAAGGTAAAAAAGTAATTGAAGTTTTAGGCATGGCCGCTTCTGAGGAAGATATGAATATTGTTCGTGATCAACTAGTTAAAAATGGCTTTGATGTTAAATTAAATATTCAACCTGATTATGGTTCATATTCAGCACAAAAAGATGCTGGCAATTATGATTTAGCGCTTTCGAGCTGGACAACAGTAACAGGAAACCCTGATTATGCTGTGCGTGGTTTATTTAAAACGGGCGGAGACTATAGTATTGTATCTGATTCAAAATTAGATGCTCTCATCGAAGAAGCAAGTACATTATCAGGTGATGAAGCCACTGCAAAATATAAAGAATTAGAACAGCTCCTAGTATTCGATCAAGCATATATTGCGCCGTTATATATTTCAAATAAATATCAAGGAATTTACTCTGAATTAGTAAACCCAAAAACTGTACATCTACCAAAATCCCGTGCGCAAGTATGGGAAAGTATAGAATTTAATGATTCATCCAAAAATGCAACTGAACCGTTGATTTTACATCAAACAATAGATTCGTTAACATCTCTTGATCCTATTAAAGGGAATGACGGTTCTATTAATACATTAAATACAAATATGTATGTACGACTTGTAAACTTAACAGATACAGATGAAGTCGTTTCTAATGGTTCATTATCTTATGATCATGCTATTGCTGAAGGTAACCAAGAATATTATTTCATTTTACGTGATGATATTAACTTCGCTGCTGTAAAAGATGGTGCTGCTGTTGATACAGGTGAATTGGTTTCAGCAGAAGACGTTGTATTCTCATTAAATCGTGCAAAAAATCCAAAATCAGTGCCAGATCATCGCACATATAGTCTTCATGAAAATATCGAAACAGTCGAAATCGTTTCGGACTTAGCTGAATTACAAAAGAAAAAAATTGCAGGCTCTGATCAGTCTGTATTAGATGCATTATCTCAAAACCTCCCTGCTTCTGTAACGCAATTAGCAAAAGACAAAGGGACTGTTAATAATGCATCTGGAGCATACCAGGTTGTTAAAATTACAACACCAACACCATTCCCACAAGTATTAAATTATTTAGCACACCAATCTGGTGGTATCGTATCTGAAAAACAAGTAACAAGCATTAACACATATGATGTAGCAAGCTATAATCCAGATAAGGATATCGCCTATGGTGATCAAGCTACAGTAACGGAAGGCACAGCAACATACAACAACCATCTTTATGCAAGTGGCCCTTACATTCTTGTGAAGAAAAATGATTATGAAGCACAATTTGTGAAAAATCCGGCTTACCGTGTAGGTAGTGAATATGAACCGAAGATCGCAAAAATTAATGTTCGTTTTATCGCTGATATCGATAGTGCTTTATCCGCATTACGTAATGGTGAAATCCATGTTCTCCAGACAGTACCAGAAACAAAGCTAGACATTGTAAAATCAGATACTAAACTAACGTTAAACACTGCTGATAGTAATGCAGTATCCTATCTACAAATGAATACATCTGGTCGCGCTGTATCAGATTCAGTAGACCTACGTAAAGCAATTCTTTACTCTATTAATCAAAATGAATTCATTAGCTACTATCAAGGCAATAAAAAACCTGCTGTATCCACTCTTTCACCACTAGTTAATACAGGGTTAAAGCTTGAAGCAGACAGTAAAAAAGTAAAAGAATATTTAAAAGCCTATAACGATTAATTATTAAAATTCAGTGTGTGAGTATACAAAACAATCGGCTAAGCATACTAAAAAGCAGAACCTCCTCATATTATTGAGGAGGTTCTGTTCATAATGTTGAAAAAAAATGGTTATGAATATTTTTGTGAATGTTGTGTTGGAAGTCCCGTTCCATCACTTATCACTAAAATTGAGAGTCGTGTCATAAGGTACATGCTGAGTGAAGTGGTTGATTGGAGTGGAGGCTGGGCGACTCCTCGGGGATCAGCGTCACAGATGAGACCCTGCAGCGAAGCGAAGCGGCTCATCGGACGCCCCCAGGAAAGCGCCCAGCCGGAACGGAAATCAACCCCTCGCATTGCCAAAAAGCCCTATTTTATTTACAACATAAACAGAGCCTCCTCAAATTATTGAAGAAGCTCTGCTCTGTTATCTATAGTAATACTCTGATCAATTATGCCTCGGCATAATTGCGTCTGGAATCGGCTTTGTGCTTAGGCCTGCTGGATGCAGGTCAGTTAGCCGTTATCGTATGGATGCGATGATTTTGGGCTAACATCCTTTAAGAACTCCTTTCCGATTCCGTGACATCCGCCGGAGGCTTTAACTTCTTTCAGCGGGTGCTGAAAGAAGTTAAATCTCATTATGTGATTTTGGTTTTGGGCCTAGATCTTCGGGCTCAATATCTGCAAAGGTCTCGCCCTCTTCTTCCAAATCACGCATACGATGCGCAATACGTGATGCGGCAGAAGCAGCGATACTGCCAACTAAATCATCTAAAAACGTATTTACATGATGTCCCGGTTCTGTATCCAACTTCTTAATAATACCGATTTTTTGCTTATCTAAGTGACCAAAAGTTGTTACCGCTATGCTACCATATGTAAAAACAGATCCAAGTGCGATTGTTTCATCCACACCAAATAAACCCTCATCAGATTCTATGATTTGCTGTAACGGTGCCGATAATAACTTTTTCTCTGCAAGTTCATCTAATTCAATCCCTACTAATAAAGCATGTTGAACTTCACGCTTACGTAATACACGCTCAACAGAATGAACACAGTGGTCTAATGTTAAACCTTCATTATAGGATTTTTGCATTTCATAAACGATTTCAGCAATATCCCCTAGCGATACACCACGACGAATGAGTGCAGCTTGGGCTGCCTTCGCTACTTCATCAGAGTGTATGCGAGTACTTTTATCATGCATAACTATCCCTCACTTCGATTTGATTGCTAGAATAGTGCTAGCCCAACCTATTATACCTTTACTTTGGCTATATGGTACAATTTCGTTACAAACATGAGAAGGAGTGTCATCATTGGATAAGGGAACTGTACAAGATTTAAAGTTCTATAGTGAAGCATTACAGGAGGAATTATTGCTCTATATTTATGTTCCTGCAAATTATTCTCCACTATATAAATATAATATTTTAATTGCATCAGACGGCAAAGATTATTTCCAGCTTGGAGGTATTACAAAACTTGCTGATGAACTTATCGATGACTATGAAATCGAAAATTTAATCATTGCATTCGTTCCTTATAAGGACATTAAGGATCGACGTCATAAATATATTCCAAGTGGAGAGCAACATGAAGCATATCTTCGTTTTTTAGCACATGAGCTTGTGCCCTATTTAGACGCTGAATATGCAACCTATCAAATGGGAATGAGTCGTGGGGTCATTGGTGACTCGATGGCTGCAACCGCTTCCTTAATGGCTGCATTAAAATATCCAAGTATTTTTGGCAAGGTTATTTTACAATCACCGTATGTTGATGAAGATGTTCTGCAAGCTGTAGAAAATTTTAAAGATCCAGGCGCAATCTCCATTTACCATATTGTTGGAAAAGAAGAAGATAAAGTTGTCACGATGGATAAAACCATTAAAGATTTTTTAACACCAAATCGTCAGCTGCATAATCTCATGTTAAACAAAGGATTTTCTATATTCTATGAAGAATTTAATGGCAATCATACATGGAAATATTGGAAACCTGATCTACGTCGCGCATTAATTGAAAATTTCAATTAATATGGACGAATCAAATTACGAAATCGGAAATTTCTGTTATACTTAAATAAAAAATTGTTTACTTTCGGGAGGTAATGGCCTATGAAGTACGGTATTGTGGCATTTCCATCAAAAAAATTGCAAGATTTAGCGAATACGTATCGTAAACGTTACGATCCTCATTATGCGAAGATTACTCCGCATATAACATTAAAAGACAGCTTCGATGCAACGGATGAAGATATTCAATCTGTCGTAAAGCAATTAGATGAGCTTGCTGCCAAATATGCACCTTTAAACATTCATGCATTACGCATAAGTTCATTTTTCCCAATAACAAATGCGATTTATTTCCGCATTGAACCTACTGAACAATTAACAGCATTTCACCAAGCTTTAGAAGAAAAAGTACCTTCTGGTGAGTCAAAACACGTATTTGTACCACATATCACGATTGCTCAAAAAATGACGGATTCCGAGCATGATGACATCTTTGGGCAATTACGTATGACTGGTGTTAACGAAAAGGATACAATTGATCGCATTCATCTTTTATACCAATTGGAAGACGGCTCGTGGACAACATATGAAACATTCCGATTGTCAGGAGCTGAGTAATCTTTGTATAACGTTAAGATTGTTGAAACTGCAAAAGAACATGAGGATGCGTTTGCAGTTCGCAAACAGGTTTTTGTTGAAGAGCAAGGTGTGCCGCTGCATTTAGAATGTGATGCTGAGGATGCATCTGCAACGCATTTTATTATGTACGAAGACAATGACCCTGTAGGTGCTGCACGTTTACGCAATATCTTGGACGATGCTGCGAAAATTGAACGTGTCTGCATTTTACAAGATCAGCGAGGCAAAAAACTAGGTGCTTTAATTATGACAGAGATGGAAAAACACGCCATTTCAATGAATAAGAAAAAGCTAAAACTCCACGCACAAAGCTATGCTATTCCTTTTTATGAAAAGCTTGGCTATGCGGTAACATCTCCCGAATTTATGGATGCTGGTATCCCACATCGTGCAATGGAAAAAACGATTTAACTTCTTTCAGCAGGAGCATAATCGACCAAATAGGTGTTACGAAAATGCTAAGGCATCTCGTAACACCCTTTTTTTATTTGTCTACAAAACTTTAAAGGTTGATTTATAAATGAACATCCATTCAACCAACCTATCATGTTATTTCATCATTTTAGTAATTTTATCGAAATCTAGTGAAGCACCATCTTGGATAATAGATTGGACTAACTTATCTTCAAGTTCTTGCGTAATTTGTCTATTGGACACCTTACTTACGCGTCGTACGATTTTTCTTACTTGTTTTTCATTTGTAAAATCAGCATGTTGAATTGCATTTGCTAATGCGAAGATTTCATCCATCGATACCCCAGTTTTTTGTTCAATTGAATTAAAAAACCCGCGATTCATGTTCCCCCTCCTATCCAGTTAAAATTTAAATTTATTTCCATTATTAATTTATGAAAACATTTGAAAATTAGTGAAGGCTTTAAACTTTATTCAGATAATGGTGCACTCTGAAGAAAAGCTAAAGCCTCTTATCGACTGTCACATTAATTAAATCAATTTTGCCTCGGCATAATTGCGTCCGGAATCGGCTTTGTGCTAGCACAAAGAAATCCTTTCCGATTCCGTGACATCCGCCGAAGGCTTTAACTTCTTTTCAGCTGAAAGAAGTTAAATGATCGTAGCACCAACAATGATTAGAAGAATGAATAGAACAACGATTAGAACAAAAGTTGAACTATGACCATGTCCATAGCCATAATATCCGCCGCCATAATCTCCTCCGTAACAACCATCAGCATGCCCTCCATACGGATGCGCACCCCAGCCTTGATATCCCATAAAAATACCCCTCCCTTCTACAACCTATAATATGTTTTCGTTGTAAAAATGGGTGGGGTATTCGTCTAGTCAACATTTCCTTTTGGTTTAAATATTAATGCTCCGATAAAGCCAAAAACAATGGCAGCACTGATTCCTGAGCTTGTCACCTCGAACATCCCAGTTAACACACCTACAAGCCCATGTTTTTCCGCCTCAACAATTGCACCCTGTGTTAACGAATTTCCAAAAGATGTAATAGGGACAGTTGCACCGGCACCAGCAAAATTAATAAGTGGTTCATACAAACCCATTCCGGAAAGAATCGCGCCAGCTACGACTAGAGTACTCAATGTATGTCCAGGCGTTAATTTTCCAAAATCCATTAGTAATTGACCTATGGCGCAAATAATGCCTCCTACAAAAAATGCAAACACAAATGTCATAACCATTGCTTTTGCCTCATTTCATTGTAATTTCAATCGCATGTGCCGTACATGGAATTGTCTCGCCCTGTTGAAATGAAAGCGGAGACAGTAATGCCCCTGTCGCCACAAGAAGTACTCGTTTATAAGTACCTGCTCGCATCTGTTGGATCACATAACTAAAAAAAACAGCTGCTGAACAACCAGCACCACTTGCACCGGATTGGAATGTCTCATCCTGTCCATAAAACTCGGCACCTGCATCACGTAAAGGTTTTAACTCCTCACTCTTTATGCCACTTTCAACAAACATTCCTTTTAAAAGTTTTATGCCAAGTTGACCTAAATCACCTGTTAAAATTAAATCATAGTGGTAAATTTTTTGATTTCGCTGCTCTAAATGTGATTGTATTGTTTGAAAAGCGGCTGGTGCCATCGCTGCGCCCATGTGAAAGGGGTCATCCATACCATAATCAACCGATTTTCCAACAGTTGCTGCTTCAATAGAAGGATATTCCTCATGATGCTTACCAACAAGAGCATACCCTGCAGCTGTTACCGTCCATTGAGCAGTTTGGGGCTTTTGTGAGCCATAATTGATTGGATAGCGGAATTGTCGTTCAACCGCATTGTGTTGACTAGATGCACCAGCGAGCGATAAATTGGCGGCACCTACTTCTGTTAAAAGGCTCGCAACAATTACTGAAGATATAGAGGTGGCACATGCTGAGAAGAGTCCAATAAAAGGAATGTCTAAGTCTCTGGCCGCAAAATTGGTCGGTGTCATTTGATTCACTAAATCGCCGCCCATAAAGTAATCAATGTCCGTATTTTTCACACCCGCTTTTTTCATGGCAAATTCACAGGCCTCTTCAACCATTTTTCGATGACCTTGTTCATTTGTTTGCATTTGCCAACGTTCATCATCATAAGTCGCATCAAAATGTTGACTAAATATACTGCGTTTCTCTAGTGGACCTGCTACTACACCTGCTGCTATTAAGGATGGCTTCGATTGAAAAACAATTACCATGAAACCACTCCTATCGTCACAAGAATGAATTTAATAAGTGCAATAAAAAAGGCGGAGACAACACCAAATAATACAACTGATCCAGCTAACTTAAATAAATTCCCACCAACACCAAGTACTAACCCTTCAGATCTATGCTCAATGGCAGCAGAAATAACAGCATTACCAAACCCTGTAACAGGCACAGCTGATCCAGCTCCAGCAAATTGACCAATTTTCTTATATAAGCCAAAACCCGTTAAAATCATGGCGAAAAATATCATGGTTGAAACTGTTGGATTTCCGGCTGTCGCTTCGGTAAAATCAAAGAAAATGATATAGAAAAGTGATACGGCCTGCCCGATTGTACAAATAAGGCCACCAACTAAAAATGCCTTTGCAACATTCTTAAAATAGGGCGGTTTCGGCGTGACATTTTGTTCTAATTGTTGGTATTGTTCTTTTTCCACTATGTTTCCTCCTTTGCCAGCTTTTTCAATTTCTTAATTTTATCTTTCAGTTTATTATCTTCAACTTGATCCTTTTTTATTTTATTGGCTTCATAAAAAATTTTATAATCAGCTGAGACAAAAATATCTTTGTTTGGATATTTTTCATCAAATTTCTTTTGCAACTTTTTCTCTAATTTAGCCTTTTTCCACTTATCCCATGGTTTAATTTGAGCTGCTACAAGCATACTATTGTCATATTGGATAACCGTTGTTTTGTCTACAAAGTCCTGTTCTTTTAAAATGGTTTTAATTTCCTTTTCGTTTTCCGGTGAACCGTAGACAATAAATTTTTCTTTTTCACCGCAACCACTTAAAAGCGATAAACTGACTAATAGAGGTAACATCATTCCTAATAGCTTCAAGTTTTACCCTCCTTTTCTTTAAAGTTTCTCCAACCATAAAAAAACTATTCATTTGACTATATATACAAAGGCCCGAGTCCATTTTTCATAAGCACATATTGTAGAAGTAGTAACAAGGAAAGGAGGTGACAATATGGGTTGTGGCAAGCCAACAAATCCTATTGGACCAATCCATTCAGCAGGCTGCGTTTGTGACGTAGTACGCGCTATTTTAGACATTCAGAATCAAGCGGTGAGAGAAGAATGTCAACCATGTACAGCTAACTGTTTCCTAGAACCACTGGGAGGCATTGTAAGTCCAGCACGCTCTCATGCAGATACACGTGTATTTATGTTAATTACAAAAGATGGTACTCCTTTTAAAGCATTTTTCAGTTCTCCAACAGCAGATCCATGTATATGTACATCCGTATTTTTCCGTGTAGAAGATATGTTTGATGAGTGCTGCGCTACCTTGCGTGTTTTAGAGCCTTTATGTTCATTTGACTCCAGTGAAAGTACAGTCGATCTATTAAGTCGAGATGGCTGCTGTGTCAACATGAAAAAAATATGTAAAGTAGATGATTGGAATTCAACTGAGAGCTGTATCACTGTAGATTTATCATGCTTCTGTGCTGTGCAATGTATTGCTGATGTTGACTTAGGGATTTGTGAATAATCTTTTCTCCTTTGACACACTACACATAAAAAAAGTGTACAGCATCCTCTGCTGTACACCTTTTTCATAAAGTAGGTAATTGTTTACCTCGCCATAATACTTGCTCTATGTCCTCAAAATAGATAAGCTCTTGTGTTTTTAATTCATAAGAAGTAAGCATCAATGAATCCGTCTGTACATTAGATGCACTACCTCGTAAATTTCTACCATCCTTTAAACATATGATTAACGGTTGATAGGCTTTTTGCCGAAACGGCTTTTCTAAAAATTGAAGTTGCTTTAGTAAATACGGATCTATTTGTACTTCTTCAACCACTTCTTTTTCTTCAATCATTTGTTCATCGAAATAGCCGTTCTTACTATACACTGACGTACTTTCATCCAATTCAAGTTCATGGAGCACCTTAGAAATATTTAGAAAATAGGATGGTGACTTTATAAACAAGCGTGGCTCTTGACCCACATTACTCACTTCCCTTTTTTCCTACAATATGCGAAAGGAAGAAAATTGGTTCTCAGCCTATTTTGCTTATAAATGCTGTCGCCAAACCTAAGTAAATTAAAATACTTGTAATATCATTTAACGTTGTAATAAATGGTCCTGATGCAACAGCTGGATCAATTTTCATGCGATGCATAAGCAGTGGAATAAAAGAACCTGCAAGCGTTGCTACCAAAATTGAACCACAAAGCGCCGCTCCTACCAGCATTCCAAGAATAAGCTCTTGTTTCCAAACATAGATGATACCGATCACAATCACTCCACAAACAATGCCAGACATTAAGCCTGTGCCTGCTTCACGTAGGAGTAATTTTAGCTTGCTATGTTCTTCAACATCTCCTGTCGCAATCCCTCGAATAGCAACAGCTAGTGCCTGTGTTCCACTATTTCCAGACGTACCTGAAATAAGTGGGATAAACACCGCGAGTAACGCAACCTGTTCTAACGTTGCCTCAAACTGTCCCATCAAATTTGCTGTCAACATCCCTAAAAATAATAATATGACAAGCCATGGTAAACGTTTTTTGGCCGCTTGGAATGAGGTTGTATCGAATTTATCCATATCGGAAATACCCGCTAATTTAGAGTAATCCTCCGATGCTTCCTCATCAATAACGTCAATAATATCATCAACTGTAATAATCCCTAGTAATTCACCCTTATCGTCAATAACTGGTGTCGCTAAGAAGTTATAGTCCTTCATAATTTGAGCAACCTCTTCTTGGTCATCTCCTGCGTGCACCATCACAACACGTTCATTCATTATCGAACGTATACGGGTATCCTCATCAGCAATAATTAAATCACGAAGCGAAATTACACCTGTTAATCGATGTGTTTCATCCACGACAAAAATATAATAAATGGTTTCGGCATCTGGTGCTTCTTTCCGTAATATTGCCATTGCTGAACGAACAGTAGAATTTTCTGGTATCGCTACATATTCAGTCGTCATGATAGAACCAGCTGTATCTTCGTCATAGCTTAATAGCTCATTAATCTCTTCAGCTGTTTCATCATCCATCATGCCTAAATAGCTTTCACGTTGTTTTGTATCCAACTCATTTAAAACGTCTGCTGCATCATCTGCATACATATGAGAAAGCATTTCAGCACCATATGACGGATCCATCTCAGCTAGATACGCTGTGTATTCATCATCATCTATTTCGATTGCCTCAAAAATATCAGCCATTTCCGTCGGAGACAAGAACGAATAGATGATCTTTCGTATATCAGGCTCCACCTTCTCATAAAACGTTGCCTGATCATATGGATGAAGCTCTAAAAACTCATCGCGGAATGCGTTAATATCATGTGCTTCGAGCATTTCTCGCAAACGTACCTCGTCGAATTGCACATCATTCTTTTCATTTCTTTCCTCTATCATGCTTGTCCCCTCCTTCCGAGCAATCAATTATTCCTCGGCATAATTGCGTCCGGAATCGGCTTTGCGCTTAGGCCTGCACGAGGGCCGACACGATGTCGGTCATTTCGGTAATGCCACAGGACGTGGCGTTTTTACCGATGCAGGTCAGTTAGCCGTTATCGCATGGATGCGATGATTTTAGGCTAACATCCCCTAAGAACTCCTTTCCGATTCAGTGACATCCGCCGGAGGCTTTAGGCCAACAGATGTTTTTTGCGCGAAAGCGTAGTGCTAACGCAGCGTCAGCAGCACCGAAGTTGGTCACTCAGTCGTTGCCACAGGACGTGGCGTTCTTAGACTGAGTTCCTCTATTTCAGCGGGTGTTTGACCAACCGCCGAAAAGTAAATTCATTTGTACCTGTCGCTTTGCTTTCTGTACAGAAAACATTTGCTGAAATAAGTTAAATCATTGATACGGGCAATTCCGTAAATCTACCCTATATATAATAGAGTGTATTGTACCTTTTCTGCAAACCCTTTTTTTACTACATAGCAACCTACATCATTACCACTATCTAATTGGATAAATCTGCAGGTAAATGTTTCTATTTTTCACCCGTTACCATAACGTGTGGTTGATTTCCGTTCCGACTGGGCGCTTTGTTGTTGCTGACGCTTCGCTTTCGCACAGTTAAAACATTTGTTGCTGTCGCTTCGCTTTCGCACAGTTAAAACATTTGTTGCTGTCGCTACGCTTTCGCACAGATAATACCCCTCTACTTAACTATATCCTACGAACACTTTCTTTTCTGTTAACGTGCTGTTAAGAAAAACTTATTACTTTTATAGAAAGTAAAATGATAAAGAGATGCCCGTTTGTGCGAACATCTCCTTACATATATAACATATTCAGTAATAGTTTTCACTCTTCATAGATAGGTTTTGAAAAATAATAGCCGAACTTCAAATTAAGGAGTCATTCAATAATCGCTGCATATCTTCATTTACGTTACTTGTAAATTGTAACCTTTCACCTGTCAAAGGATGAAGCATCTTTAAGGACACACAGTGTAAGGCTTGTCTATTTATATGCTCGCGACTTCCACCATAAAGTTCATCTCCAACAAGCGGATGTCCCATATAGGCCATATGCACACGAATTTGGTGTGTTCGCCCAGTGTGCAACTTTAGTTGTATATGTGTCATCGGTTCATCCTGTAAATAAAAGTGCCTTAAAATGGTCACATCTGTATGCGCAAATTGACCGTCCTCACGCACCTCTCGCTCAATGATACTCGTCTCCTTGCGTCCAATAGGAGCGATGATTGATTGTACATCTTGTGCCACATGTCCATGTACAATCGCTTCATATTGTCGAGAAATCTCTCCACTGCGCTGTGCAAGTCCCGTTAAATGATGAATATGAGCATGTTTGGCAATGCATAGCAAGCCAGAAGTATCACGATCAAGTCTCGTGACGATATGAGCTGTTGATGCTAGACCTTGCTGCTGAAAATGGCCACACACTAGATTCGCTACGCTATTTGTTGGATGCTCACGCGAAGGAATCGTACTTTGATGTGCCGGCTTACTTAGCACTAAAATTGCTTCATCTTCGTAAATAATAGAAAGTTCACCATGTTCAACAGTGAGCCCCTCACTTTTTTCTTCAGGAGGGAATGTAACTTCAACTCGATCCCCGACATGGAGAGGATGTCGAACATTGCGTTCGACATCATTTACTGTCAGAAAGCCTCCATCAAATTTAATAGCCGTTAAAGCTCGCTTGGAGATGCGCCATTCTGCTAAGGCCTCCCTTAGTAGTTGGCCTTCTTTTTCTGCTATAAAATGCAGTGTAAACCTTGTATCCATTTTACTCATTGGCCACGAATGATTCATGTACTCGTTCCCAGAATGGGAATGGACGGAAACGTGCAAAACGCACTCTTTCATTTGCTACATTAAATGCAATCGACTTCACATCGCCTTGCGTGACTTGTAAATGATCGACTGTCATATTAAAGTTTTGTTCATTTACTGGACGTAAAACACAGTGATGGTGTGCTGGTAAAATGAGTGGTGAGCCAACTGTACGGAAGACACGGTTATTGATAGATGCTATCTCAGTAATTTGGAGTGCCGCTAAAGTCGGATGAATAATTGCTCCACCGAGGGCTTTATTATAAGCTGTACTACCAGAAGGCGTTGATACACAAAGACCGTCTCCACGGAAACGTTCAAACTGATTACCATTTAACTCCACATCCATAACAAGCGTGACATCAGGTGATTTCACAGTTGCTTCATTTAGCGCTAAATACGTATTGGATTCCGCATTATGATGCTCCACCTTTACCTCTAGTAGTGGATACTCCACAACGTTAAAGTCCTTTTTGGCAATGGATAAAACAAGCTTTTCTAATTCAGATGGCTTCCAATCCGCATAAAATCCTAAATGTCCCGTATGAATACCTACGAAGGCAACCTGATCTAGCAAATGAGCATATCGATGAAAGGCATGTAGTAAAGTGCCATCTCCTCCAATAGAGATTACGATTTCAGGAGCCTCTTCATCATAAGTTAACCCAAAATCTTGCAAATATGTTCTGGCTAGCTCCATTAATTCGTTCGACTGTGCATCTCTACGTGATTGAATGGAAAATTTCATTTTAAGTCACGCTCCTTCTCCGATAATAAATTAGGATTCGATGCTTCTTTATATTCACTAAAATAGGCCTGCGCTTCTTGGATTTCACTACGAATGGACGACATTTCTTCATCCAATCGGAAAGCGGCCTCTGCTGCACTTTGAAGGCGATTTTTAATTTCCTCGGGGAACATGCCTTTATATTTATAATTTAAAGAATGCTCAATAGATGCCCAGAAATTCATGGCTAATGTTCTTATTTGAATTTCAGCTAATACCACTTTCTTCCCCTGTATCGTCTCTACAGGATATTCCACAATCATATGGTATGAGCGGTAGCCACTTGGCTTATTATGTGTAATATAGTCACGCTCTTCCACTACACGCATATCTTTACGTTGCCGTATTAGCTCCGTAACTGTTGATATATCATCTACAAATTGACACATAATACGTAAGCCTGCGATATCCCCCAGCTCGTCACCTAGCTGTTTAGAGGGCTCAAAGGAAAGTCCTTTTTCTAATGTTTTATCATATATACTTGCTAAAGGCTTTACACGTCCTGTCACAAATTCAATTGGTGAATTTGCATTAACAATACCGAACTGTGAACGCATACCCTTTAATTTTACTTTTAACTCATCTACTGCTTGTTTATAAGGACTTAAAAATATTTCCCATTGTCCCATCGCAAAAACCTCCCGACATTCGGTATCGAACAAAACCAACACCGTCTGTTCGTTTTGTCTTTTTATTCAGCAAGAATTGTCTCGAAGTGTTGTTCCACCGCTTGGACAAATTCCGCCCCATAATTGTAATTTCCTTCAATATTATACACGAGCATTTCCAATTCATCGTAAAAATTTGTAAGCTCAATAACTTCTTCACCTAGTTGTAGCTTTGGATTTTTCTTTTTTTGTAAAATATGTACAAGCTGCTCCCAACTACTCGACGGAAAACGCAAGTAATGATAATCCTCTCCTGCATCAAGTAAATAAATAAACGCAAAGTCATCAGAATCTGCAATTAATTGTGCAGCAGGTTTTAACTGTAAATTTACTTCATTGTCGTTTAAACTAAAATGAAGTTGTTCGTTTTCAAAATTCAATGTTTCTATTGTATAAATTTTACGCACATGCGGTTCCCCTTTTCGTCTTACTCTTCTTCTTATTTTAGCATAGAGGGTAATTAGTTGCAGTGTGTAAATACTAAATCAATGAAATAACGAACGAAACTTTTTATCATAGTGTATGGTTGATTTCCGTTCCGACTGGGCGACTCCTTGGGGGATCAGTAATAGAGGAACGAAGGCTAAAACCATCACTTTCTATGATAACGCCTTAGTGACCAACATCATGCTGTTGCTGACGCTTTGCTTTCGCACAGAAAACATTTGTTGCTGACGCTTTGCTTTCGCACAGAAAACATTTGTTGCTGACGCTTTGCTTTCGCACAGAAAACATTTGTCCTTCATCGGAAATTAGGGATGACATTTCGTCAAAATGTATGCCATGCATATTAGTTGATCTTCGTTCCAGCTGGGCGACTCCTTGAGGATCAGCAATAGAGGAACGAAGGCTAAAAGCATCACGTCCTGTGATTACGCCTTCGTGACCAACATCCTGTTGGCCCGAGACCCTGCAGCGAGCAACGCGAGTGAAGCGGCTCATCGGACGCCCTGGAAAGCGCCCAGTCGGAAAGGAAATCAACACCAAGTTATGATGATACGCCATACAAATGATTTCTAATAAATTTTTGTCCATAATCGGAAATTAGGAATGATATTTCGTCAAAATGTATGCCATGCATATTAGTTGATTGGAGTGGAAGCTGGGCGACTCCTTGGGGATCAGCAATAGAGGAACGAAGGCTAAAACCATCACATCCTGTGATAACGACTTCGTGACCAACATCGTGTTGGCCCGAGACCCTGCAGCGCAGCGAAGCGGCTCATCGGACGCCCCCAGGAAAGCGCCCAGCTGGAACGGAAATCAACCACACGCTATGCTGATGAACCTTTCCCCTAATCAACACCCATAAAAAATGAAAATAAAAAGGTGAGAATAATGGCACAACAACTTGAAATAGAGTTTAAAAATCTTTTAACAAAACAACAATACGAACATTTATTGCAAGAATTCAACATTTCCGAAAATGCTATTCATCGTCAAACAAATCATTATTTCGACACACCTTCTCAAGCTATTCGGAAACTCCAAAGTGGGCTTCGTATTAGACAAATCGACAAATATTTTGAATGTACTTTAAAAGAAAAAAATGCAGAGCATGCACATTTAGAGACGACTGACGAAATAACTGCTGAGCAAGCTAAGAAAATGCTTGTTGGTGAAGGTTTCTATGCCCAAGAAGTAGCAAAAAGACTAGCTCTCTTTAACATTCCTTTGGAAGAATTGGAGATATTCGGTTCACTGACAACTGATCGTGTCGAAATCCCTTATAAGGATGGCCTTCTAGTATTCGATCATTCTTTCTATTTGCAGTGCGATGATTATGAGGTAGAATATGAATCAAAAGATGCAATAAAAGGAAATGCAATCTTCGACGAATTTCTACAGCAATATGGTATTGAAAAACGAGCCACAGATAAAAAAATTGCACGTTTTATGAAAGCATTACAAATGAATAAATAGCTTAACTAGTATAACAAGAAAGGGTGACAGCTCCTTGGATATCCAATCACTCAGAACTTTACTTGACATTCAAGCATTACAAACACTAGGATCTTCAGAAAATTCATCGTCGAACAATCTTACCGATAGCAATTCTCTGTTTTCAGACATGATTAGCGAAATGCTCGGCGACTCAACTACTTCTAACAATGCAAAATTATCTAGTTTGCTCGGAGGTGTTTCAAGCGCTTCGTCATTGATGAATCAGTTTAGTAGTTTAAATGGGTTATCTGAAAACATGCAGAAGAATGTGTATCAATCATTACTTTATAATGGTTCTAATAGCGTCTTTATACCTTCATCTGTACAAGCAGCATTAGCAAACACACAATCTAGTACAAAACTCGATTCCTATGTTTCGGATAATGTAATTGGTTCAACTGCCTATGCCAATTCATTAGCAGGTGCTAATCAGTACGCTTCGATTATTCAAAAGGCAGCAGCTACATATAATGTGCCTGAGAAGCTCATCGCTGCCGTGATTAAGCAAGAGTCTAATTTTAATTCAAACGTGGTTAGTCATGCTGGAGCACAAGGATTAATGCAATTAATGCCGAAAACAGCGCAATATTTAGGCGTTACAAACTCCTTTGATCCAGAGCAAAATATTATGGCAGGAGCCAAATATTTACGCCAAATGCTAGATAAATTTGATAATGATCCTACATTAGCATTAGCTGCTTATAACGCAGGAGCTTCACGCGTTACAAAGTATGGTGGCGTTCCTCCTTTCAAAGAAACACAGAATTATGTTAAAAAAGTGATGAATTACTACACAGTTTAACTTCTTTCAGCAAATTTCACCCGCGTGGTGAAATTTGTGCTTTTATAGCGAAAAACATTTCGAAAGAGCTCTTTGTTTGTGTTAACGAAAAGACGTTGATAGAATGAAGGTAGTCACAAGAAATTCACATTTTTAAAGATGACTAAGTATAAAAATATACTTTACGATATAAAGAATTAAAGGGGCATTTAACTTATGAGTCGAAAATACACTGTTCCTTATGAGGAGCTGGGGGCTGAAAAGCTTTCAGAGCTAATCCATGCGTTCTATAGAAGAGTTGCTCAGCATCCTGATCTTATTCCAATCTTTCCGAAAGATTTAACAGAGACAGCCCGCAAGCAAATTCAATTTCAAACACAGTATTTAGGTGGACCAAATCTTTTTACTGAGGAGCATGGTCATCCAATGATGCGTGCACGTCATATGAATTTTCAGATTACACCTGATCGTGCTCAAGCTTGGCTTGAATGTATGTCCGAAGCGATGGATGAAGTTGGGATGGAAGGTAAGTTCCGTGAAATTTATTATCAACGTTTAGTATTAACAGCTCATCACATGATTAATACACCAAATGACGATGAGGGGGAATTGTTACGTGAATAATATTCAAATGTTACAAGAGCCAACTCCTGAGATTTCTACTGCTAATAAGCCTATTGAATTGTATATTTTCGTAGATCCACTTTGTCCAGAAGCTTATAATATGCAAGCCGTTCTTCGTAAGTTACAACTAGAGTACAATCATTACTTTACATGGCGCTTTGTACTAAGCACAGAGCTAGCCTCTTTGAATTGTTTAAGTAAGCGTGTAAAGGGTTGTGTATCAGGTATTGAACTCGACATTAATCACCCTGTTTTACCATCTATCGCTATTAAAGCAGCAGAGTTACAGGGCAAACGTGCAGGAGCACGCTATTTGTCGAAACTACAAGAATATGTATTACTAAACCAACAAGATGTCAATTCCTATGCTACGCTGTTAAAAATTGCGGAAGATGTTCAATTAGACATGAATGAATTTTCCGCAGACTTTGGTTCAAAGGAAGCAGCACGTGCCTTCCAATGCGACTTGTATATTAAACGTGAAATGGAAGTCGATGAAGTGCCTAGCATTGTATTTTTCAATGAATGTATTGAAGATGAGGGTCTTAAAGTTAGTGGTAACTATTCCTATGAAGTTTATGAACATATTTTACAAGAGATGATGGATGAGCAGATTGTGCGTCAACCATTACCAACAATGGAAGAGTTATTTGCAAAATTTCATACCCTTTCAACAAATGAAGTAGCTTTCATCTACTCATCAACAGAACAAAATGCTGAACGTGAATTAAAGAAGCGTATGCTACAGCAAAAGATTGAACGGATTCAGACAGATCACGCTACACTGTGGCGTATTAAATAATGCAATTATACTATTATTCTAGAGAACAGGGACACAACACGTTTAATGTTGTGTCCCTGTTCTTGTTGTTGAAAAACTATTATGTCAACTTTATTTATTTATCGGAATGTTCTAGTGATTTATCGGAACGTTTCCGCGATTTATCGGAACGTTTCCGCGATTTATCGGAACATTTTTGAGTTTTATCGGAATACATCGCTGTTTGATCGAGATTTATAGCAAAAATAAAAGAAGCGCCACTATCCTCGACAGATAGTGACGCCTCTTTTTCACAAAGGGGATGGGAGAAATGTTCACGTTCAAACAAAGGGGTGTATGTTTGTTTTTGTGATTTATTTCACATGAATTAATTTATCATGGAATAGTAAATATAGCAACAAGTCCGATGATAGATTCACAAATTTGTCAAATAGAAAGCGATTACAAACAGTATTTTTTCAAGATACGCACTTTTAAACATTTAGAAATCAAAAAAAAACATTATTCTTTAAATTTTTATTATTTAATTAATCATAGAAAAAAGGCAGTAGGGAAATTCCTACTGCCTTCCAAATTAATTATTCAACAATAATTTTTCTAACTCATTTAAACGTTCTTCAAATACTTTACATGCATCATCAATCGGTTTTGCAACGTTCATATCAACGCCTGCTGCCTTTAATACCTCAATTGGGAAATCAGAGCAACCTGCTTTTAAGAAGTTATTAATATAACGTTCTACAGCTGGTGTACCCTCTTCTAAAATCTGTTTACTTAATGCGGTTGCAGCTGATTTACCTGTAGCATATTGATACACATAGTAATTATAGTAGAAGTGTGGAATACGAGCCCATTCTAAGCCGATTTCCTCATCTACAACAATATCCTCGCCGAAGTATTGTTTATTTAAATTATAGTAAACCTCTGTTAAACGCTCTGCTGTTAAAGATTCACCATTCTTATCCATTTGGTGGATTAGGTGTTCAAATTCAGCAAACATTGTTTGTCTGAAAACAGTACTTCTGAAGCCGTCTAGCCAATGATTTAATAAATAAATTTTTTGTTGTGGATCTTCAATTGTTTTCAGTAAATAATCATTTAACAGCTCTTCATTACATGTTGAAGCTACTTCAGCTACAAAAATAGAATAATCACCATAAACAAACGGCTGATTTTTACGTGAATAATAACTGTGTACACTATGGCCAAATTCATGAGCTAGTGTAAATAGATTATTAACATTGTCTTGCCAGTTCATTAAAATATATGGATTTGTTCCAAAGGCGCCTGAAGAGTACGCACCACTGCGTTTCCCTTTGTTTTCTAAGACATCCACCCAACGATGATCAAGACCACCTTGAACGATGCCTTGATATTCCTCACCTAGTGGCGCTAAAGCTTTTACTAAAATATCCTTCGCGTCATCGTAAGTGATTTTCATATCAACTTCCTTAACGAGTGGAGCAAATAAATCCCACATATGCAGTTCATTTACACCTAAAAGCTTCTTACGTAACGAAATATAGCGCTGCATAGCTGGTAAATGCTTATGGATTGTTTCTACTAATTGATCATAAACACTTTCTGGAATGAAGTTGTTAGACATTGCTGCGTGACGTGCAGAATCATAATTACGAATACGTGCACTAACATTATGCTTTTTCACATTGCCCGTTAACGTAGCGGAAAACGTATTTTTAAAGTTACCGTAAGTTTCGTACATTGCTTTAAAAGCATTTTCACGAACTGTGCGATCTTTACTTTCTAAAAACTTAATATAGTTACCGTGCGTTAGCTGTACTTCTTCCCCTTCTTCATTCTTCACTTTCGGGAAGACAATATCAGCGTTGTTTAACATACTAAATGTATTTGAAGCAGTGCCTGTAACCTCAGACATTTGTGCAAGTAATGCTTCCTGCTCTGCTGGTAATACGTGCGGACGTGCCATCGTTATTTCTTTTAAAGATTGCGTATACAATTGTAAGTCTTTGTTTTCTGCTAAGTACCGTTCTATCGTTTCTTCACTCAATGATAAAATCTCAGGTGTTAAAAATGATAGGGCAGCTGAAATACTAGTCGCTAATGTTTGAATACGACTATTCATATCTTGGTAGAAGCTATTTGTCGTATCTTGGTCATTACGCATATGAGCATACGTGTAAAGCTTCATTGTACGTTCATAAATTTCATCGTGATAAGTTAGAACTGCTACTAATGCATCTGCTCCATTTTTTACAGTACCTGCATAGCTAGGCGCTTTTTTTGCAAGTTCTGCAACTTCTTTATACTCTTCTTCCCATAGGGTATCAGTTGCAAATATATCCTCCAAGCGCCAAGTTAACTCTTCTGGAACTTCATTTCTTACTAAAACTTGATTACTAGCCATGTGCCAGCCCCCTTTATATGTGAGTTTTTCCTATACTCTCATATTTTCTCAGTATATTGCGGCAATTGCAAATAAATGTGCGTACACTTGCTCACAAATATCCGTAAAACAATCATCTTCTTCATAACTTTTCGCCAGCACCATTCCGTAATTTTTAATAGCTTGTACTGCTTGCGTTGTAACCTCTACATTTTGTTGGATTAAAAACGATCGAATATTTCCCTCGTCTAGTTCATGAGTTTCTAATTGTAAACGACGACAAAAATGATGTAAAATCGTTTGCCACTCTATAGAAAACATCGGTATCGCCTCTTCACCTTTTACCGGAACGCCTACGTAATCAGGCATCTCCGTTAAAGCAAAGTCCAACTCATAACTACTTCGTAAAAATGAATCTTGTACCCCATTTTTACTATGGAATAGTCGTTGGTATACGAATTGCTTACAATGCTTTTTATAAAGCTGCCAATAAAGATGAAATTCCTCTTTCGTAATTGACTTAGGCTCATAAAAAGGGAAACGTTGCTTGTGAATAGTTAATTCTTGTACTTTACCTATAAAAGTATACCCATGAACATGAAGAAGATTCGTCCAATAAATAAATCTCGATGTGTTTGCATCATAGGTCACTAAATAAGACAAGCCTAGTGTTGTAGCATTTATCACCTTTTGCATAATTGGAGAAATAGAAATTTTTTGAATACCTTGTGTAGTTTGTCTTTGAGGTGTTTGAAAAAGCCACAATGGCTGTATAGCATTTTTCTCATAGCCAGATGTACGCAATAGCCACTTTTCATGAGAAATTGTACTACATTGAAATTCAATGGCAATTTGCTTTTGCTCCTTGATCAGAAGCATATCTGGCCGCTGTGAAAGCTTCTGTAAATAAGGCTCCAGCTTTACTGTATGCCCGAGTTTTCTCAGCCATTCAAATAATTGGACTTTTCCTTGCAAATGAAGTTTTGATTCACCCTCTGCAAATAACTGTACACAGCTATTAGTAGCAATATGAGCGAAATGAGGGATATTATATTGACCTATCTTTAATTGGACAGGCTGCTGGCATTGGGGACAATAAAATTTCATTTGCCGTCTATATCGTTGTAAAGCTTCCCTTGAATATTGGTATGGGAGAAAAATCTGCTGCTGCTCGTTATAGGCCATAAGCATAAAATCATCTCCTTTTTGACTAATAGTAAAGGAGCCTTTTTATAGCGACAAATAAAGAACGGCTTTTTCTTGAAATTTAATAATTGATATAAAAAGACTGTAAACAAACTTGATAATCATCAAGTTTGTCTACAGTCTAAGACACTGAATCAAGTACTCATTGCTTTAAATAAAATATTTTCGTACTGTTTCAAAGCAATCAAATTCCATAATTTTTTCGCCATATTCCTCTAAGCGATGGATTGTGAAATTCGATGGTATTAAAAATTCTTTGATAACCGCATTTCGATCGTGATGATTTAGTTCTTCATCTGCGTTCACGAAGTCAACTACCAAATAGTACCAATCTTCATATTTAAATAATGAGGAATCCACTAATTCATCTGTTATGCGTTTA
The DNA here is from genome assembly GCF_042755925.1 of Lysinibacillus sp. NPDC059133. Taxonomy (NCBI): domain Bacteria; kingdom Bacillati; phylum Bacillota; class Bacilli; order Caryophanales; family Bacillaceae; genus Lysinibacillus; species Lysinibacillus sp. NPDC059133. The sequence goes on from NZ_JBHZDH010000011.1 coordinate 51,379, forward strand.
GCTACAGGGATTAACTCATCAATATCTTTAAATTTATAAACATAAATGTCTGTATCCATAAATAATTCTGACTCATCAATGTCACCAAATTGAGTTAGTTGACTGAGAAGATCCTCTCCAACGTCCTCGAATGGAGCAAACATATCTTTGTGTTCACCAAATTGCGAAGAACCATCTAAGGTTTCACCGTCTTTTAAAATATGTGCACGTGTGACAATGATCTCTAAGCCTACTTCAGACGCATTGATATGAATCCAAATCGGACCTTCCACATCAAAATAATCCTCTGTGTTTACTTCATCAATCATATCCCAAAAAAGTTGTTCACCCTTTGCTCGATTGTACCAAATTTCTTCACGACTATAGCCGCGATCCTCTATATCATTGTACGTAATAAAGAGCTTGAGTGTATTTTCGTTTACACGTTCGATGTCCACTAGACCTCATCTCCCTTCACTGTCATTTGTCGAAAAACAGTTTTGTTTCATTAGTATGCTATTATTCATTGTTTTTAACCTCATACTTCATTTTTGTTTTTCAACCTTTGACCACACTACAGTAAACCCATCGAGCAACCGAAATCAAAAATTAATGTCCACAGTTGTCTCTAATTATATTGTATGCTGTTCTGTCATAAAATGAAAAGGATATACACCGTTTTCACAGAAGATATTTGAATTATTGAAATTGTAGTAAACTATTAAGCTTAAATCAAGTTTAACATACTTTACCGAATATATATGACTTTCCCCTATTATTTATTATACTTTATATAGAAGGTTTTTCATAAGTAAAACACAAAAAAATAGATGTCACAATATGCTGATTGCATATGTAACATCTAATACTTATTCTATGATGAATACGGCAATATTAGTTCACCATACGCTGTGCTTCTTGCAGTTGATAAGCACGAACTTTACGTGGTAGGAAACGGCGAATTTCATCCTCGTTGTAGCCGACCTGTAAACGTTTCTCATCTAAAATAATGGGACGACGTAATAAGCCTGGATACTCTTGAATTAATTCATATAAACGTTGTAATGGCAAGCTTTCAACATCAACATTCAATTTTTGGAAAATCTTTGATCGAGTTGAAATAATTTCATCCGTACCATCCTCTGTCATACGCAAAATTTCTTTAATTTCACTAATGCTTAATGGTTCAGAAAATATATTACGTTCTGTATATGGGATTTCATGCTCCTCTAACCATGCTTTAGCTTTTCGGCAAGACGTACAACTTGGTGATGTAAATAAAGTTACTATCATACTGACACATCCTTTCCTTTTAATCATTATCTATAAACTATTGTATTAAATTAGAATTAATGTAATGTAAATCTACATACCATTATACAGTACTCTGAGATGTTTGAATATAGTTCCAATAAAAAAAGAATAACCATTTCACACGAATTTTTCTGTCTTTTCACATAAACTTCAAAGTTGTTACTCCTGGGTGTCTAATGAACTACTAATAATATTCCCAATCGCTGAGCATTTTAAACATCCACTGCTTGATTATTTTTGTTCTCATTTAAAAAATTTAAACGAGAATATTGTCAATTCTGTGTGTACAATATAGACGTTTATTTACTAATATCGGTTGCATTTCCAAATAAATAGATCGTTACCATAACGTGTGGTTGATTTTCGTTCCGGCTGGGTGCTTTCCCGGGGGCGTTCGATGAGCCCCAGGGAGTCGCCCAGCCTCCACGCCAATCAACTTATGTATATGGAATCTGTTTTAACAAATGTCATCCGGAACTTTTGGTGATAAGCCACACCCTAATATAATTTACGATATCGCTACAATGCTTTTCGCTTTCGCACAGAAAACATTTGTTGCTGCACGAAAATAAAAAAGCAGCAAAAGTAGCATATAATTTTTTTCCGAAAAAGAACACCGCCAAAAGTCTGACTTTACACACTTGCTTTTCACCGTGCCTTTATAATATAATTTTTTGCAATAAATCAATTTTGTCTTTGGTGAATTCACCTCATCTATACAGATGGAAGACAGTTATTGAGCTAAAAAACGCTGACGAAGAGTAGTACATTTGCCTTTTACACGTTTAGAGAGTCTGTGGTTGCTGCAAACAGATCGTGTAAGCATTTGGAATGGACTTCCGAGTTAGCTTTGTGAACGACTTAGTTTTTACTTAAGTCTATTAGCAAAGCTCGTCCCTTCACGTTACGAAGTAAAGTGGCCTTTTTAGGCAAGCTGGGTGGTACCGCGGATTCAAACATCATTCGTCCCTTCATTAGAAAACTAATGAGGACGCATGATGTTTTTTTATTTTGGGACGAAATTCAAGGAGGAAATGACAATGACAACTATTTTTTCAGGCGTACAGCCAACGGGTATTGTAACTTTAGGGAACTATTTAGGTGCATTTAAGCAATTCCCTGCATTACAAGATGAAGGAGATGCTGTTTATTGTATCGTCGATCAGCATGCAATAACAGTGGCACAAGATCCAAAAGAATTACGTCAAAATATTCGCAACCTAGCAGCTACGTATATTGCTACTGGCATCGACCCTAAAAAATCTACATTATTTATTCAATCAGAAGTGCCAGCTCATGCACAGGCAGGCTGGATGTTACAATGTGTTGCATCGATTGGTGAGCTTGAACGTATGACACAATTTAAAGATAAGTCTCACGGTAAGGAAAGCGTATCTGCCGCTCTTTTAACATATCCACCATTGATGGCAGCAGACATCCTTTTGTATAACACAAACATTGTTCCTGTCGGTGATGATCAGAAGCAGCATATTGAGCTTACTCGTGATCTTGCAGAGCGCTTTAACAAACGTTATGATGATGTTTTAACGATTCCTGAAATTCAATTACCTAAAGCAGGAGCTCGTATCAAATCACTACAAGAACCTACAAAGAAAATGAGTAAATCTGATCCAAATACAAAAGCGACCATCAAGCTTTTAGATTCAGCGAAAGATATTGAGAAAAAAATTAAGTCTGCTGTTACTGATTCTGATGGTATTGTGGCATTTGATGTGGAAAATAAACCTGGTGTTTCAAATTTACTAACAATCGAATCTGCCATTTCAAGCGTATCTATTGACGATCTTGTGAAAAAATACGAAGGCGTTGGCTATGGTGGTTTCAAACAAGGTGTTGCAGCAACGGTTATTGATCACCTGACATCAATTCAAGAGAGATTCTATAACTTGGTAGAATCATCAGAATTAGACATCATTTTAGATGAAGGTGCTGAAAAGGCAAATGCTATTGCTAGTGCTACATTAAAACGCATGGAAGAAGCAATGGGCCTTGGTCGTGCACGTCGCTAAAAAGAAAGCTTTTTGTTATAACGAAGAGATGATTGTAAGAGCTTGGCCAAAAAGAGAGTAATTTAAGAGTTACATCTTATTCTTTTTCATTTAAAGTTTTATCATAACCAAGATCGAATACAACAGCGCATAACACAATGGCTGATCCAATAGCCATATAAAACGCTGATGTATGTGCCATGAACTTAAAAACCACTATCCAGGAATATCCGAGTGTCCGATAATTCAAATACAAGATGAGATTCCCTACGGAGAGAATCAAAAAGCCATAGCTCATTAAAAATAAAAAGAGTCGGAACAAGATAAGGGCATCCTTTCTATTTCTTCTTAATTATCATCTATTCATAAAACTATAAAAAAAGACGTCAGCCACGTAAATTGGGCTGACGTTTTTTTATGTTATTGAAAGACTAATCGAACAGAATAGACTTATAGCAGTGAAGCGACTGTACATCTGTTGTTACTGCCACTATTTTTCCGCATATAAAGACGTTTTGCTGCAGAGCGGTTGATTGGAGTGGAGACTGGGCGACTCCTTGGGGATTAGCGATAGAGGAACGAAGGCTAAAACCATCACGTCCTGTGATAACCCCTTCGTGACCAACATCGGTGCTGCTGCCGCTACGTTAGCACTACGCTTTCGCGCAAAAAACATCTGTTGGCCCGAGACCCTGCAGCGGCTCATCGGACGCCCCCAGGAAGCTCTGCTCTGCGCAAAAGCGTAGCGTCAGCGGCAAATGTTTTATCTGTGCTAAAGCGAAGCGTCAGCAACAATTGTTTTATCTGTGCGAAAGCGTAGCGACAGCAACAACAAAGCGCCCAGTTGGAACGGAAATCAACCACTCGTTTTGCAGAAGAGCCTTGGTGAATACTAAAAATCAGTGGAAGTTGAAGAACCTCCCACTGATTAAAGTTTTACTTTATTATTCCTCGATTTTTTTGAATAGTAGACTAGCGTTGTGTCCACCAAACCCAAGTGAGTTACTCATAGCATATTGAATATCTGCTTGTCGAGCTTCATTCGGCACATAATCTAAATCACATTCTGGATCTGCGTCTGTTAAATTAATTGTCGGTGGTAAAATACCTTCTTTAAGTGCTAGCGCTGTGAAAATAGCTTCAACACCACCAGCTGCACCTAATAAGTGACCTGTCATTGATTTTGTAGAACTCATTGCAAGCTTATAGGCATGTTCACCAAAAACAGTTTTTACTGCCTGTGTTTCAAATAAATCATTGTATGGTGTACTTGTTCCATGTGCGTTAATATAGTCCACTTGTGAAACTTCTACACCGCCATCAGTTAAAGCTTGCATCATTGCACGAGAAGCACCTTCTCCTTCTGGAGCTGGAGCTGTAATATGATGTGCATCTCCTGTTGCACCATAGCCAAGAACTTCTGCGTAGATTTTTGCACCGCGTGCTTTTGCATGTTCATACTCTTCCAAAATAACAATACCCGCACCTTCACCGATAATGAAACCATCGCGATTTTTATCGAATGGACGGCAAGCTGTTTCTGGATCTGTATTTAAAGATAAAGCAGTATTTGCACAGAAGCCCGCTACTGCCATCGTAACGATTGGCGACTCAGCACCACCAGAAATCATAACATCTGCATCGCCACGTTCAATTACTTTAAAAGCATCCCCAATGGAGTTTGTTCCTGAAGCACAAGCCGTTACTGAACAAGAGTTAATGCCCTTTGCCCCAAAGTGAATCGACACTTGGCCTGAAGCCATATCCGGAATCATCATGGGAATAAAGAATGGACTTACACGTCTTGCTCCACGCTCTTGGAAAGTTAAAAACTGTTGTTCATATGTTTCCATCCCACCGATTCCAGAGCCAATCCAGACACCTGCACGTGGTGCTAGCTCTTCATCGATTGTTAATTGTGCATCTTCCATCGCCATGATGGATGCTGCTAAAGCATACTGTGTAAAGCGATCCATTTTACGTGCTTCTTTACGTTCAATATACTTTTCTATATTAAAATCTTTCACTTCAGCAGCAATTTTCGCTGCGAAAAGATCTTTATTTAAACGTGTTAACTCGCCAACGCCAGATTTTCCAGCTTTAATGTTAGTCCATGTTTCTTCGATGCTATTTCCTAGTGGTGTAACTGCGCCAATTCCTGTAATTACTACTCGTCGTTTACTCATTGTCTTACTCCCCTCAAGCATTTTTCGTTTTTATTTTCCCCATCTTATTGTAACGGCGCCCCATGTTAAGCCACCGCCAAATCCAACAAGTACTAATAAATCATCATCTTTTATCTTACCTGCTTCAAGCTCATCTACCAAGGAAATACCAATAGATGCTGCAGACGTATTCCCATATTTGTGAATCGTTTTTGACATTTTTTCCGGTGGTAGCTCTAAACGCTCACGAGCTGATTCCATAATTCGAATATTCGCCTGATGCGGCACTAAAAAATCTACGTCGTCTTTTGTTAAACCTGCTTTTTCTAAAACGTTTATTGCAGATTCACCCATTTGACGAACGGCAAACTTAAATACTTCACGGCCATTCATAGCGATTGTATCTTGCTGTGTTAAATACAAGTTCTTACCACCTGTACCGTCAGCTCCAAGCTCAAATGATAAAATACCTCTACCTTCTGATACTGGACCAACAATCGCTGCACTTGCACCGTCACCGAATAATACAGCAGTATTGCGATCTTCCCAATCAAGTACTTTCGACAGCTTTTCAACACCTACTACTAGGACATATTTATAAGCATTTGATTCTACAAATTGCTTTGCTGTCACTAAACTATATATAAATCCTGCACAAGCAGCAGCTTGATCCATCGCAGCTGCATTGACTGCTCCGATTTGCTCCTGAACCATACATGCTACACTTGGAAAGTTTTGATCTTGTGTTACAGTTGCAACAAGGATTAATCCTATTTCCTCTGGCGTAATACCTGCTTTTGCAATAGCCTCCTTAGCAGCAGCTACTGCTAAATCTGACGTATCCTGATCATCTGCGGCAAAACGACGTTCTTCAATCCCCGTGCGTGTTCGAATCCATTCATCCGAAGTGTCCATCATTTTTTCTAAATCAAAATTTGTAACGACCTTCTCCGGAACGTATTTGCCAATTCCTATAATACCAGCGTTCATTTAGCAACCCCTCTGCTTTCTTACTATCAATTATTAGTAACTGGTCATAATTATAACTCATAATGAAGGAGAGGTGCAAGATGAATTAAATTTAACGTCTTAAAACTAGTAGTATCAAGGGTCTCCAATCAACTTATATACATGGCATAAGATTTAACAAATGTCATCTACAACTTTTAGAGCTGATGCAGGAAAAAGCGTATTTTTGGGGATAAGTGAGGCTGAAAAATTTAATAATGGCGGTTAATGAAAAAAAGCTGCAAATAGATCTGCAGCTTTAGCCTAACAATTGCTAACATATATTATCAACAACGTAAAAGTCGATATCGTAAAAAGATGAGAGATGGCTCTCGCATGAATCTGCGTACGTCCAATCTATTCTCTAATAGGTCGTTAAGGACCACGTTTTCTTTGTAACACTTAGCGCTCTGAAGAAATCGCTTGATGGGTTGCAACACAGAAGGTTTCAAACGACGTGTTGTACTTTTCTTTTTGTTAGGTTTGCTACCGTAGTTGTGTCAACGTAATGGCTGACGCTTTAATCGTCTGGTGTTGCGGTGGTGTTTTTGGTTCAATAAACAACGTTGAGTAATACGCATCCGCAATGGTAATCAAGTAAATCACAAAAAGTAATTGTTTCATTCAATGGTTCAAAAATTCATTTCTCCCTTTTTTCAGTTCTATCAATTCGAATTGTCTAGTTATATTACGAATGATACTTAAAAAAGTTTCAAATTTAAAATAACCCACGCACAGATGACCCAAATAAGCCACCTCGGTATGAAATAGCTTAGGTTTGAATAATAGATAACCAAACGTTAACCCTTTTACTCTATAAAATAATATTGGAGCGTGTATGAACCATGCTATTTTTTATCCAATACTTCAACCTTTTCTTTACTCTTTTTCTCTATAACTTTTTCAATCATTAAAACAATGATAATAATCATACCTGCCAACAATAATGAAAAAATCATGTTTTCACATTAATGTAGAAGCTAAGAAAAGATACACTTCCGGAAACAGTAGGAAATCGAAAATAGATATGAACCAATCGAATATTTTGCCATCTAAAATATTCTCAATTGATGGTATCGTGATAAATTCGCCATGTTTCACAGAAAAGGTTCTTTTTTTTTCGATTTATGTTATGATATGATAATGAATATGTAGTAAAACTTTATGATATAAAAAAGTTCGGTTGAGGTGAAATTAATGCAATATATCGTAACATTCATATGGTCATTCCTACTAGTTACAATGTTAAACTACGTAGTAAGCTCTGTACTTGGTACAACGTTTGATTTCCAAACTGCTGTTGTCACATCAGTTGTATTTACAATTCTTGTTTTCATCATCGGTGCAGTTATTCCAAACGAGTCAACTCCAGAAGCTGCAGACAATCATTAATTCAACTAGAAAAAACCTGTTTCGCTCAATGCGGAACAGGTTTTTTTTGTTATTTTTCAACAACACATTGGCCATCATGCATTCTAATGTGCAATGTTTCTCCTGGTAATACTTCACCTCGAAGCAATTCTTTTGCAACCGCCGTTTCAATATAACGTTGCACGAAGCGTTTTAATGGTCTTGCACCAAACTGAGCATCTGCTCCTTGTTCTACAACCCAATCAACTACATTTTGTTCTACTTGTAAAGTAATGTCTTGCTCTGCAACTCGTTTGACAAGCTGTTCGATATATTTCCATGCAATAGCTGTAAAATGCTCATCTGATAGTGCATGGAACATAATAATATCATCCATACGATTTAACAGCTCTGGCTTAAAATGTTGACGCAGTGCAGCCATCACTACATCCTCAACAGCAGCATCGTCTTCTTTTGCTTCCATTAAATAGCTTGAGCCAATATTAGAAGTTAAAATGACCACCGTGTTCGTAAAGTTGACCATACGCCCTTGGCTATCAGTAATGCGCCCATCATCTAAAATTTGTAGTAAAATATTCGCGACATCAGGATGGGCCTTTTCAATTTCATCTAATAATACAACTGAATACGGATTTCGGCGAACAGCTTCTGTTAATTGCCCACCTTCCTCATAGCCAACATAGCCTGGAGGTGCCCCTACAAGACGTGATACGCTATGTTTCTCCATATATTCACTCATATCAATGCGAATAAAATGATCCTCAGAATCAAACAACTGTGCCGCTAGTGCCTTCGCAAGCTCTGTTTTACCAACACCTGTTGGCCCTAGGAATAAAAAACTACCAATTGGTCGATGTGGGTCTTTGATACCTGCACGAGCACGCCATACCGCTTCTGTAACAAGCTGTACAGCATTATCTTGTCCGATTACACGCTCATGCAATGTATCTTTTAAGCGCAATAATTTTTCACGCTCACCTTCTACTAATTTCGTCACTGGTATTCCTGTCCAACGTGAAACGATTGATGCGATTTCATCAGCTGTTACCTCTTCACGTAAAATACGTGATTCCGTACCATTCTCTAATTGTTTTTCCATCTCTTGAATGTCCTTTTCAAGTGTAGGAATTTTCCCATGACGTAGTTCGGCTGCTTTATTTAAATCATATTTACTTTCTGCTTCATCTAAGTCACGGCGGTATTTATCAAGTTTTTCACGTTTTTTCTGAATGCCATGTAACGCTTCTTTTTCGGTTTCCCATTGTTTACGCATGCCCTCAGAGGATTCTTTAAGCTTTGTTAATTCCTCGCTGAGTTGCTCTAGACGCTTTTTACTTGCCTCGTCTTTTTCCTTACGCAACGCTTGCTCCTCAATTTCGAGCTGCATAATACGGCGCGTTACTGCATCCAATTCCTGTGGCATGGAATCAATTTCTGTTCGAATCATCGCACATGCTTCATCGATTAAATCGATGGCCTTATCTGGCAGGAAACGCTCTGTAATATAGCGATTAGAAAGCTCCGCTGCCGCTACGATTGCACGGTCATGAATACGTACTGCATGATGTAACTCAAAACGCTCTTTCAAGCCTCGTAAAATGGAAACTGTATCTTCAATAGATGGCTCTCGTACAAGCACCTGCTGGAAACGGCGCTCTAAAGCAGGATCTTTTTCAATATACATACGGTATTCATCTAATGTTGTAGCCCCGATACAATGTAACTCACCTCGTGCAAGCATTGGCTTTAGCATATTTCCCGTGTCCATTGCACCATCCATTTTACCTGCGCCAACAATTGTATGGATTTCATCGATAAATAAAATAATGCGCCCCTCTGATTCTTTTACTTCTTTTAATACACCTTTTAAGCGCTCTTCAAATTGACCACGATAACTAGCACCTGCTATTAAGGCACTCATATCCAACTCATACAGTATGCAATCCTTTAACCCTTCAGGAACATCGCCCTTTACTATACGTTGGGCTAATCCTTCTACAATAGCAGTTTTACCAACCCCCGGCTCACCTATTAAGACAGGGTTATTTTTCGTTTTGCGTGTTAAAATGCGAATGACATTACGAATTTCTTCATCACGGCCGATAACCGGGTCCATTTTACCATTTTTTACTTCTTCAATTAAATTACGTCCAAATTGCTCTAATGGTTTTTTGTCATTTGTTTGTTGAAATTGCATATTTAGCACTCCTTTTCAATAATGTTAAGCGGAATCCCGTTTGCCATTCTATTTCATAAAAAATGTTTGACCTTTTTTGACTAACTTTATTTTACAACACTCGACAAACCATAGCAAAGAATTAGCCCTAAAATTTCTTCACTTATAACTGGAAAATTACGTTATAATAAAAGTATATTTCTTATATTTAGTAAATTACTCACCTTATTTTGTAATAATTAAACAATTTTTATGAAAAAAGAAAGAGATGTGTTGAAGATATGACTATTATGGATAATATACAAAAGAAATTTCACGATCTTTTTCAAAAGCACGGTGTTTTTATTAAAGTAAATAAGGATAGTAAAATCTTTTTAGAGGGCGAACGTGCGAAAGAAATTTATTATATAAAAACAGGAACTATCTCGATTAGTCAGGAAACGGAGAATGGGAAGGAATTAACCATTCGTATTTGTGGTCCAGATAGTATCATTGGAGAAGGCTCATTATTTTGTAACCTTACGTATAATTCGATGACCGCTAAAGTATTAGAGCCCTCCAGCTTATATGTTCTAAGCCGTGAATCATTGGAACTTTTACTAGTGGAACAACCTATTTTAATGGTGGAATATATGAAGTGGTTGCAAACAGAAAATTTAAAGCATCAAAGTCGTTTGCGTGATTTGATTTTAAATGGGAAAAAGGGCGCTTTATTTTCAACGCTTATCCGCCTTTCGAATACTTATGGGAAGCCTTTAGAAAATGACACTATATATATTGACTTCCCGTTAACAAATACAGAGATCGCTAATTTATGTGCGACGAGTCGAGAGATGATTAATCGCATGCTGAATGACTTAAAGAAGCACAATATTATATCTTTCGAAAAAGGTTATATAACCATTCACGATCTACAATTTTTAAAGGATGAAATCGCCTGTGAGAATTGTCCGTTACAAATATGTCGTATTGATTAATAGCAACATGCAAAATCCCCGCTTATGAGTTATAAGCGGGGATTTTGTGTTCTATTATGTAAATAAATAAAGTAAGACTCTTCTGCAAAGCAAGGGGTTGATTTCCGTTCCGGCTGGGCGCTTTGTTGCTGCCGCTACGTTAGCACTACGCTTTCGCACAGAGCAAAGCTTCCTGGGGGCGTCCGATGAGCCGCTTCGCTGCGCTGCAGGGTCTCGGGCCAACACGATGTTGGTCACGAAGGCGTTATCACAGGACGTGATGCTTTTAGCCTTCGTTCCTCTATTGCTGATCCCCGAGGAGTCGCCCAGCCTCCACTCCAATCAACCACTTCACATAGCGTGTATCTTCTTGCATGTTACTAAAATTCATAGTGATACAACAAAAAACTTTAGCAACAATGTTTTGTCTGTGCGAAAGCGAAGCGACAGCAACAATTGTTGTATTTCAGATAGTAAAGCGTCAGCAACACCAGATGTACAATAGCGTCATTATTATAAGTTTCTTCTGTTGTTTTATGATGAGTAGCTTGGAACAGAAATCTTCCTCATTTAAAGCACGCCACAGTCACAAAGATTACTTTAACTATTTTGTATTTCAAAAACAGAAAAAATCCCCGCTTACTGTTGCAAGCGGGGATTTTTTATCGTGCTTTAGTGGACTTAGCGTACACCTAATGCCATTTTGGCATAGCGTGACATTCTATCTTTTGACCAAGGTGGATTCCATACAATATTGACATTTGTACTTTTTACCTCTGGAAGCTCACCTAAAGCTGTATTCACTTGATCAACAATAACAGGTCCCATTGGGCAGCCCATAGACGTTAGCGTCATTGTAACGGTTGCTACACCTTCTTCATCTAACTCTACATCATATACTAAACCTAAGTTGACGATATCAATACCAAGCTCAGGGTCAATTACATTTTCTAATGCACCGAACATGCTGTCTTTCATATCTTGATCCATCTGTATTTCTCCTTCCGTCACAGTGTTAACTTAATCATAGCAGATGCATCTTATTATGCCAAATGCTGTGCAAGCCATTCAGTTGCTGCTAACATACCGTCACGTGACACAGCATGACCCGCTTTCTTATTAGCTAAAAATTTTAAGTTTTCTGGATTTGTTTCATAATATTTGCGTAAAGTTAAATAAAAATTATACGTTTCATTGAAAGGTACAGTTTTATCTAACTCCCCATGCCAAAATAGTACAGGTCGTCCTGCAAATTTGTCTGGTGTTAGGCTGACATCATATTTAGCTAGAAGCTCATTCGTTTGTTTTACTTCTTCTTCAGACATTGGTAGATTCACACCGTTTTTAGCAAATTGCTGTAATTGATACTCCGCTAATTTAATAAAACTTGGTGCACCCATACATACCGCTGCTGTTTTGATCCAATCATAACGCTTTAAACAGCCTGATGTTACAATTCCACCCATCGATGTACCAGCAATGCCAATCTTATCGTTCACTAATAATTTTTTATTCTTTAATTCATTATATAATTGTTCAACTTCATGAATAGAATTTAAAACAATATCCCAAAAATGTAAGCTCATTTGCATCTCAGACAGGCCTTCACTACGGTCGCCATGTAATTTTGCATCTGGTAATAGGACACGCACCCCTCTTCCTACTAATTGATATGCATAATGTAAGTTATGTTCTTTTGCACTCATGAAACCATGTAAAAAAATCACTACCGGGGTTTCTTCATTCATATTTTCCGTATGTATATGTAATAAAGGAATATTTCCCCACAATTCTTTCTCAACAATCATCTTTGTCACTCCCAATTTTTGTCTCATCTTTATGTTAGCAAACTTTTCTCACTGTGACAAAATTTTGACGAATGGTTTACAAAGAGATACTATTCAAATTATAGGAAAGGGGCAATAAGCTATGAAACCGCATTTAATCGTTTTGGACTTAGATGGTACGTTATTAACGGACCATCAACAAATTTCAGCAAAAACTAAAAAAACATTATTGCAGGCAAAGGAACAAGGCCATCAAGTTATGATTGCTACAGGTCGTCCTTATCGTGCGAGTGATATTTACTATCACGAGCTTGGCCTTACAACGCCCATCGTGAATTTTAATGGTGCTTACGTCCACCATCCAAAAAATGCTGCTTGGCAAACTATGCATACTCCTATTGATTTAGGCGTAGTGCATGATGTCGTCGATTCCATTAATAGCTATGAATATGAAAATATTATTGCGGAAGTTAAGGACGATATTTATGTGCATACTGAGGATGAACGGATTTTAAATATTTTTAATATGGGGAATCCAAAAATCACTCTTGGGGATCTCTATACCCATTTACTTGATAACCCAACTAGTTTACTGATTCAAGCGAATGATGTAAATTCGATGATTATTCGTGATCATTTACAGGCTGTTCATGCAGAGGTCATTGAACATCGTCGTTGGGGTGCGCCACTTCACATTATTGAGATTGTTCGCCATGGTTTAAATAAAGCAGTAGGAATCGCTCATGTAGCAAAAGATTTGGGTATCCCACGCGAGCGCATTATTGCATTCGGTGATGAAGATAACGATTTAGAAATGATCGATTATGCAGGCATCGGTGTAGCAATGGGCAATGGTATTCCTTCTTTAAAAAATATTGCCAACGAAATTACTACAACCAATAATGACGATGGCATCGCTAAAATACTCATCGAACGCTTGAAATTAACCTAGTTAAGTAGTAAGTTCAAAATGAATATCCCATGAACTTTATTTAGGAGTATCCTTTGCCCTTCAATGGGTACTTCATGAATAAAGTTATACATTACTATTCCTGGGTTGCAATTATACTGAAACTCGATATGATAATATATCTATATAACATTTTACTTGGAAGTAATTTCGAGAAATATAGAGTGGAAAGTGAACACTCGACACTTGTTCACCTGTTATGTAGTATAGGTATTTGAAAACTTCTCATATAGAGTTAAAAGAATGTTAAATTAGGGGGACAAATGATGAAAATTTTTACTGATAGTGGATGTGATTTACCAAAGTCCTACTACGAAGAAAACAATATTGAACTTCTTCCACTTCGAGTGCAATTGAACAATAATGAATATGATGATGTCATTACGATTGATTCCAAAGAAATTTACGATGCTATTCGTCAAGGTGCTCGCCCAAAAACATCCCAAGTATCACCAGAGCTATTTCTCAAGCACTTCGAAAATCTAGCAAAAAATGATGAAGAAGGAATCTATATTGCCTTTTCATCGGAATTATCAGGCACCTATAATACTGCGCTCATGATTCGCAATCAAGTACAGGAGCAATATCCATCCCTTAAATTAGCTATTATCGATTCTAAATGTGCTTCGCTAGGTTTCGGCTTATTAGTCGAAGAAGCCGTTCGCCTCCGAAATACAGGTACTTCATTTGAAGAAATCGAAGCAAAAATTAAAGCCCTCGCCCCACAAATAGAACATTTATTTACGGTAGAGGATTTAGATTACCTCGCTAAAGGTGGTCGTGTATCAAAGGCAAGCGCATTTCTTGGGGGGCTCCTAAGCATTAAACCTATTTTAAATGTAGAGGACGGTAAACTTGTGCCGATTGAAAAATCTCGCGGACGCAAAAAAGCCATCGCTCGCATGTTAGATTTAATGCAAGAGCGTGGTGATAATTTTTCTGAGAAAATCGTTGGTATTAGCCATAGTGACGATGTAGACTTTGCCAACGACGTAAAGGCTTCTATCCAAGAAAGATTTTCACCAAAAGCCATTCAAGTAACAATGATTGGTTCAGCTATCGGTTCACACGTAGGACCCGGTACAATCGCCATCTTCTTTACGAATAAAAGCTATCAAGCTTAACAAAAATCCCCTCCGCACTGAAAAGTGTTGAGGGGATTTATCATTTTATCTTGTATTAACTGCCTGTAAAATCAATAAGGGATGAAGCACCCTTTATTATTGAGCATCTTGTTCCTTACGTCGTACTTTACCTCGTCTAATAATAACAACTACAAATCCTATGAATAATAGCCATACAAATCCTAGTGCTACCATATAAGGTACATTTAAACCTTCATCATTTCTAACTTGATAAATCTCTACCATTTCGCGATTTAAAATAACCGGATAAACGTCTTTTCCATTAATACGAACTTTTTCTTCATTTAAAATACCATTTAGCATTTTACCTTCACCAATCTGAGCAGGTGTTAAATCAACGCGTTGTGTTTTACTTGTATTGTTAACCATGATGACCCATTTCTCTTTATCGGACGTACGTGTAAATACAAGTAGGCCATTTTCATTTGTGAGAACTTCAAAATCACCATTACGTAATGTCTCAGATTGATTACGTAAAGATTGGACATTTTTAATATAGTCGATTAATTCTGTATCTGTTTTAAAATTAAATGCTTGGTGCGTATCCGGCTTTGTTTCCCCGTTCATCGCAATTTCCGAACCATATTGTACAACTGGAATTCCTGGCATCATAAATAAAGCACCCAGCGCCATTTTCAAACGCGTTGGTGGGAACATATTTTCTGCTGCAGAATCAAATGTAAAACGACGCGTTTCTAGCGAATCAATCATAATCTGAGTTGGTTTCTTACCTGTAAAAGGTTCCATCAACTTAGTAGAATCCATATCAACATTTTTAAAGATATTACGGTAAATATCAGCTGAAGCTTTAGAAAAGCTTGCATCAAAGTTTGCATTACTTT
>NZ_JBHZDH010000011.1:67200-119140 GCF_042755925.1 Lysinibacillus sp. NPDC059133
CAACTTAGTAGAATCCATATCAACATTTTTAAAGATATTACGGTAAATATCAGCTGAAGCTTTAGAAAAGCTTGCATCAAAGTTTGCATTACTTTCTTCATTTGAAATCACATAGAGTGATTTTTTCGTATCTTTTAATGCCTTAATCACTGTATTGATAAATTCTGTATCAGCACCAGCAATATTTGTTAAACGCAACCCACCAACATCATATGTAGAGACAAAGTCTGTTGCTGATTTAATAAGTGCTTCTTGTACCTCTTTGTTTGTTAAGTCCCACTGTACTTGTCCATCATTTGTTGAGGCAATCCAGTCCTTTTTCGCTGGATCTTTTGCCCACTCATGATTCGGACTTACATTGTTTAGTGGAAAATCAACCATGATCGATACATTTTTAGCTTTATAAGCCTCAATCACACTTTGAAACTCCTCAGATGTCCCAAAATGACGCTCTATTGTAGAGTAGCTCGTCGGCATCGATCCATCATATTTCTCAGTGGCAAAAATCGGGCCAATAGAAGCGATTGTAAAGCCCATTTCTCCGATAAATTTTAGTTTATCCTGTAAACCTGCAAAATCGCCTCCTGCAAATTTAGTAGGGTCTTGCGTATTTGTATCAAAATCGTTAGTGCCCGAACCATTAAAGAAACGGTCAACGAGTAAATCATAGATGCTTTCTTCTGCAATCGTTCTTGTCGACGCTTCATCAGCATGTGCAACTGGTGTAGCACTCATTAATGAAGTTGCTAGTAAAAGCGATGCAGCTGTTGCACTTATCCACTTCTTGAATTTCACTTTTATTCCCTCTCTTTCAAACCAATCCATCGTCATTTTACCAAATAAAATAGTCACGCCGCTATGATTTCAAAATATTTTCCGAAAATGCAAAATGAATTACGACAAAAAGGTGTCAACTTCTCCTTCAAATACAATTCATCAGCTTGGACCGGGACCCGAGCAGTTCTTCGGCATACCTGATCACTTCTCCGGCTTACCTGATCAGTTTTTTGCCCTACCCGATCACTTCTCTGGCTTACCTGATCAGTTTTTTGCCCTACCCGATCACTTCTCTGGCTTACCTGAGCAGTTTCTCAAGCTGTCTGAACGGATTTACCTTCCCGCAAAAATAAAAGCCGTGAAGCGAAATCTTCACGACTTTTCTAAATAATTATGCCAAGAAATCTAGTCCTATTGGCAGTTTGAAGCCTAAGAATAATGTAATGAATAAGAATACCGCAAATAAAATCCAAAACAGACCAGTTGGTTTATTTTTCTTCTGACGAACTAATACCATTTCCATCATACCAATGACTAAAATACCGCCTAAGAATTTCAAGCCATAAAGCATTGGATCATTAGTTTGATATTGGAAGAATAGTGCCCCGCCAGTAATAATAATTAAAATGTAGAATAAACGTAATGTCATATGTAAGCCTTTTGACTGCTTGCCCATTAATGCCGCAATTAAAAAGATTACGATTGCAACTACCCAAGTAGCAATATGCGCATGTGTTGAGTCAGTTAAAAATCCCATTATTGTCCCACCTCATATTCTTTTTTCTATCAAACTCTATCCTACCATGTGATGGAAAGGGTTTCAAACATTACAATAGTGTTCATATAATTTACATCAATTATGCCTCGGCATAATTGCGTCGGAGGCTTTAGGCCAACAAATGTTTTTTGCGCGAAAGCGTAGCGACAGCGGCACCGATGTTGGTTACTCAGTCATTACCACAGGACATGGCAATAACTGAGTTCCTCTATTTCGCGGATGCTTAGACACCTGCTGAAAGAAGTTAAAAATCCGCGGAGATAAACTCACGCGGATTTGAAAAAATTATTCAAAATGATTCACTAAAGTACCGATGCCTTGAATGGACACTTTCACTGTATCACCAGCTTTTAAGAATTGTGGCGGATTCATGCCTTTACCAACACCCGCTGGAGTACCCGTTAAAATAACATCGCCCGGCTCTAATGTTACATGCTGAGATAAAATCGATACTAATGATTCTACAGTGAACATCATATCTTTTGTTGAGCCGTTTTGACGCACTTCGTCGTTCACTTTTGTTACGACTGTTAAATCTTGTGGATTCGGAATTTCATCTTTTGTTACAAGGTAAGGTCCAAGTGGACAAGTTCCATCCAAGCTTTTTCCTAAGAAGAATTGCTTATGTTTTTCTTGTAAATCACGAGCTGTTAGATCATTGGCAATCGTGTAGCCAAATACATAATCATATGCTAAGTTTTTCGGAATATTTTTACCACGTTTACCAATGACAATCGCTAATTCGCCTTCATAATCCATTTTAGATGAAAGATCAGCATGGATAGAAATTGTTTGGCCATCAGCAGCAATAGCAGTCGGAGATTTTGTAAATACCATTACGTCTGTTGGAGCTGCCTCTGCACCCATTTCTTTAGCATGTTCATCATAGTTTTTCCCAATACACATAATGTTTTTTGGTGTGCGTGGAATCGGTGATAACCACTCGATCACTGTAAATTCGCGTTTGAAGCTATTAGCACGGTCTGATTTTTCAGCGGCTTCTACTAATTTACGAATCTGTTCAACAAAATCAAAGCCTAAAGCAATGCCATCTACAATTGAACTTGAAAAAGAAGGGAGAACTTGAAGTTCATTTTGAATAGCGAGTACATCCCATACTGCTTCTTCTTTTTTTACTTTTGGTCCAAAGCTTACATGTCCACCTAATTTAAATGATAAAATTTTCATGATTTTCAGAGCTCCTTCTTTTTTCTACATGATACAACAATATTATAGGAATTGCCTTACTTTTGCGACAACTATTTTTATTCCTATTAAGTCGTGGGCTCATCACCATAACGTGGGTTGATTTCCGTTCCGGCTGGGCGCTTTCCTGGGGGCGTCCGATGAGCCGCTTCACTCGCTTTGCTCGCTCCAGGGTCTCGGGCCAACACGATGTTGGTCACGAAGGCGTTATCACAGGACGTGATGGTTTTAGCCTTCGTTCCTCTATCGCTGATCCCCAAGGAGTCGCCCATCCTCCACTACAATCAACTAACATACGTTTTAACAAATGCTATCCCAACTTTTGATAATGAGCCAATCGCAATAAATTATTCTTATTATACAAGACGCATTCATTCACTTTATGTTGCCATCACATTAAAAATGAAGGCTGATTTCCATCGCAGATTGCTCGTTTCTTGCAAGAGAGTCAAGCACCTCCACACAATTAGTCTGCTTTCGTTTTCGCCTTATAAGTTAATTTGCGCCATAAAGCCTCTAACGGACCTTGTTGCCATTTCGCTAACCATATTTCTGCCACAACCATTTGTACAATAATAATGCTGACAGCAATTAGCACGCCTGTTGCTACACTTACTTTGCCATACCAACCAAATCCAAATTGATAAAATAGACATGTTCCAATAATCGATTGAAGGATGTACATCGTTAGCGACATGCGCCCTATTTTCGCAAAAGGACTAAGCAATTTTGGTACAACTGGAAGTAAACAAAGTAAAACAATGAGCCCCACATAGCCTACTGCTAAAATTGGACCACCTATGTATACTTTCAAGTAGTCTAATAAATACGTACGCGTAAACATGATCGGTGAGCTTTTAATAAAAATACCAATTGCTAACCCAGCTATTGCTAGTGCCAGCCATAGCCATTTGAATTCCTTCGCTCGTTCTACTAAACGCCATTTAGACGCTGCGGCACCGATTAACATAAATGGTAGAATTGTAAATAATGCTACAAACCACATGCCGATCCCTGCCTGAACAGATAGATCGGTTAAGCGTTGCATAAATGCATCAATCCAACTCCCTGTTCCATAAGCAGTTATCGCCTGCTCTACCGAAGTAATATTTAAATACTCATCAATGGTTGTATTAAAATTAATAAATCCTACTATAAATAACATAAAAGCTTGCATGACACCACTAATCATAATGCCGATTGACAATAACCAAATTGGATGTAAACGTAGTAATAGCACTAAAAAAATGCCACAAAATGCATACATCATCAAAATGTCGCCCCACCAAATGAGCACAGCATGTATCAAACCAAATACAAATAATACAGAAAGTCTTCGCAGTCCTATCGCATAAAAATTTTGTTCACGACTTTGTGCTTTCTGCCATTGCATAGCGAGTCCATAGCCAAATAACATGGCAAACAGTGGATAAAAGCTACTTTGTACATAAATATCTAAATTTTGATGCCACACTATATCTGACGGTGTTGTAAACCATGATGCCAAATCAATATAGGGCATTGGCAAATAAAAGGCAAACATATTAACGAGTAAAATGCCTAGTAAGCTAATACCACGTAAAATATCTAATGTTGCGATGCGTTCCTGCAACATTGTCGGTTTTAACTCCACAAAATAGCCTCCTCTATGTATATGGGAAAACAGGACTCTCTAACATTCATTCCCTTATCTGAAACTATATCAGATAGCCCTGTTTTCACCGCGTTCACTTATGCTTGTAAAGCCCGTTCAATATCAAATAAATATAGAACCTTATCACTCACTTTAATTTGAAGGATCGATTCAATCGCCTCACTATAAACTCTAAGCTGGACACCATATCGGTTTAAGAGTTCCTTCGTTAGCGCTGGCTCCTCAGCAAAATGTGATTGGATACGATCTGTCTTATAATCAAGCAAGATCCATTCACCATTTTCATCCTCAAATAAGCAATCAATAATACCTTGAACAATTTGAGCGTCACCATCTTCATCTACTCTACTAATCGTAAATGGCAGCTCTCTTCGAATTGTTTTTGCTTTTTTAAAGCGTTGTCCAATGTCTGTTGTAAAGAAATTATATATTTTTTTCCACGGAACAACTTTTCCCTCAGCCTCGGTCAGAAGCTGTCTTGCCACTAAATTAGCGACAAACTCCTGAACTTCCTGTACATCCGTAAAGCCGTTTTGAGGGACATGTTGCATGACTGTATGAACCGCTGTCCCTATTTCTGCACCTGTCATCTGTTTGTCCTGTAAAAAGGTTGGACGGGGTGCAACGGTAGTCGTTTTTTGCTTCGAAGGTGCTGAGAAGTAATATTCAGGCTCTTCCTGTCGCTGTAGATTTTCTAAACGCTTGATTTCACTTACAGATGTTTTAGAGCGTTTTTGTGTTGATTTCTGAAACGCATACTGTGCTTGAAAGCGCATCGTAATTTCCGCCTGCAAAGCTTCGTCCTCTGGCGTTTCTAGTAATTGCTGTACCTCATCCTCTAACGCCTGTATATCATACGCATAATGGCTTGTTTCAATAGCTCGTACCCACCAATGCGATACATCCTCTGATGCCTTATAGGAGGAAGTAGCAATGGCTGAAAAATCTGCATGTCTTGCAACTGCAGGCCCAAGCCAATCAAAGTAACTATTAGCTCTAGCGCGTAAATACTCCTGCAGTGGGGCATCTACCGGCAAACTTTGTGCATCCAGCCAATTGTCGCGGGTTTTATCCCAATTTTTTACCGAGCCTACTAAAATAAGTCGCTCCTTTGCACGGGTCATCGCTACGTATAATACACGCATTTCCTCAGCACGCATTTCAAGCTCCTTCTTCTCCTTCAAAGCTAAAAATGGTAGAGACGTATACGTAATACGATTTTCTGGATCAATCGCCTTCACCGCAAGGCCAAAATCTTGATCGAATAAATAAGGGTTGTGGAAATCCATTTTATTAAACGGTCTCCCCATGCCTGCAACAAAGACAACGGGGTACTCTAACCCTTTGGAAGAGTGAATGGTCACAAGACGGACGACGTCATCCTTTTCTCCAATCGATTTCGCCGTTCCTAAATCATCGCCACGTGTACGCATACGATCAATAAAACGTAAGAAGCGAAATAGTCCTCGAAAGGCTGTTTTCTCATACATTAAAGCACGGTCATGTAAAATACGTAAGTTGGCCTGACGCTGCTTACCATTTGGCATCGCCCCTACCATCTCATAATAATGCGTGTCTAAATAAATTTTCCAAATTAAATCTGACAGTGAACCTCGTCGTGCTAAATCTCGCCAGCTTTCAAATGCTAGCATAAATCGTTGAAGCTTCACAAAAGTGTCAGATTGCACACCATGTCCATCACTTCGAATAAATTGCCTTAATGCATCATAGAATGGCGCTTTTGTATCTGCTAGCCGGATTTTCGCTAGCTCATTTTCTGTTAAGCCAACAAATGGAGCGCGTAGCACCGAGGCTAAAGGAATATCCTGATATGGATTATCGACAACCTTTAATACATTCAGCATAATCATCACTTCAAGCGCATCAAAATACCCTTTGGAGGACTCCGCATAGAGCGGGATTCCTGCAAGCTTAAATTCCTCTACTAAATCTGTTGACCATGTCATTGAACGCATTAAAATGACAATATCACTATATTTTAACGGACGTTCTGTCTTCGTTTTTGTATCGAATACGGTTGTCCCGTCCTCCATCATTTGTCGAATACGCTCAATGATAAAACGTGCCTCATACTGTGATTTTTTTAATTCCTCTAATTCAGAGGCATCGCTTACAGTATCTTCTGCCTCTTCGTCCTGCTCCTCTTCCCCGGGAGGATGCATGATGACTAGCTCTACCGGAACTTCTTTGTCATCATAGGGTGCTGCTGGCTTTAGTGAAGCATTTTCATCGTAAAGAATTTCTCCAACTCGCTCACCCATAATTTGAGCAAATACATAGTTTGTAGCGTTCAACACTTCTTGTCGACTACGGAAATTAGCGTTTAAATCTATACACATTCCCGTTAAATCTGGGGCCTCTAGAAACTCACTGTACTTGCGCATAAAAAGCTTTGGTTCTGCTAATCGGAAACGGTAAATACTTTGCTTTACGTCCCCAACCATAAACAGATTTCCCTCTTGCTCACTACCTGTTTTCACAAGCTGTAATATGGTTTCTTGTAACATATTTGTATCTTGGTATTCGTCCACAAGCACTTCTTTAAAACGTTGCTTTAAATCTAGAGCAACAGGTGAAGGCTGTAATTCACCATCGACTTCTACAGTTAAAATTTGCAAGGCGAAATGTTCTAAATCTGAGAAATCAATAATTCCTCGTTCTAATTTTGCCATGCGGAACTGTTCACTAAAAACATTTGTCAATTCGACTAATGTTCCAATCGTCGGACCCATTAATCGTATCTCTTCCAGCAAGCGTGCAGGAGTCCGAACGAAAAAAGTTTCTTTAAGCTTGTTCACAATTTTTTTTGCTGCCTCACGTTTTTTCTTAGCAAGATCTTGTAGCTCCACATCCACTAAAGCATCCTTTGATACACGCTTTAAAGTGGACCATTTCACCGTGCCAAAATAATCAAAGAGCTCTTGCCACGTTCCTTCACGACTAATGCGAATGCCTTCCTGAATCATGGCAAAATCCATTTCTGCAGTTTCAGCATATGGTGCAGGTCCCTCGGGCTGTAGCGTAATGGCACGCATTTCAGAAATTAACACAAATGCCTCCTCAAGACTATGCTTGACTGTTAACTTCACATATTTCGACAGCTCTAAATCATCAATAGTCACGTCTGCTGCTAAGTCATATGTCTCTGGTAGACTACGAAGCCATTTTAGGGGCTCCGCATGAACACGAGACGTATCATAAAGCTTGCTTATTAAGGTTTCTATCGCCTGATCATCGCGATCCGATGTAAAACTATCAACAAGACGGTAGATTGCTTGAACCTGAGCCTCATCCTCAGAATCGTAAGCATCTTCTAATACCTCTGCTAATATATCATCCCTTAACAACGCAACCTCTGCCTCATTCGCTATACGAAAGCCTGGATCAATATCTAGCATATAGGCGTACTGCTTCACAATAGCTAAGCAGAAAGAATGCAGCGTTGAAATTTGTGCTTTATTGACAAGGCTTAGCTGGCGTCGCAAATGGTTGGAAGTTGGATTTTCTGCAATAGCCTTTTCAAGCGCCTCCGCCATACGGTGACGCATCTCAGCAGCGGATGCATTTGTAAATGTTACGACAAGTAACTCGTCGACATTGATGGGATTCTCTGTCGCCACTACCTTTTCAATCATACGATTAATGAGAACTGCCGTTTTACCAGAGCCTGCCGCAGCCGATACAAGTGTATCCTGGCCGCTTGCATAGATGGCCTTCCACTGGTCATCAGTCCATGTCACTTCCGCTGGCTTTTCAGGTATTTTTTGTACCAACTTACTTCATCTCCTTCCGAATTATCTCAACGATATCATTCGGTTTTGCTTGCTGTAACTGACGGTAGCTTTGCTTGCCATCAGATGGGTCAAATTGACAAACAGCTGTAAATTGACAGTAGTCACAGGCTGTTTTTGATTTCAGTTTATACGGACTAATAGAGGTATCCCCTGCTAAAATTCCGTTACCAGCCTCTTGATGCTTGCGCCGTACAAAATGCTGTAGATTTTTCATATCATTTACAGGTACAACCCGTGACTGAGATTCTGATGGTGTCCCATCTTTCTTCATATAGACAGGAATAATTTTTGAATGCCCACTCGATTCCTCTAATTGCTCGTCCATCGATAAAATGGCCTCTGCATTTTCCGACAAAAGACCTTTCATTTTGTATTGTTTTAAACGGTCTTCCTCAATTTCACTGTCGCTTAAATCCTTATCAAGCTTTAGCATTGGATTGTGGACATGTACATAAAGAACACCAGCTGGCTCCGCTTCACCTGGTAACCAGTAAGAGGAATTTTCCATCGCTACATCTAGATACGTTAGTACCTGAAGAGACAATCCGTAGTAAACCTCATTCAAATCTAAATCACGAGCTGATGATTTATAATCGACGATCCGTAAATAAGAGCGGTCATCAATAGACGCACTATCTACCCTATCAATACGACCTCGCATTAACATTTTCTTACCACCTGTTAAATCAATTTCAAGCGGTGGAAGCTGTTCATTTTGTCCCGGTCCAAATGATGCCTCAATAGCGATTGGCTTAAAGTGAGATACATTTGCATGCTGTGTAAGTGCTGTCATTGTTCGCTCGACAATCCGAATAAGCTTTCGTTGAATGTAGCGATAACGCGCGCTTGACAGTAAGATTTGATGTGAAAATACCGGTACAATTTGTTCAACGGCTTGTCGTGCTAATTGTTTAATTTGCTGCTTTGTTAAACGTATCCATGATAGCTGCAGACGGTGTGTCTCCTCAGTAATCCATTTCAATGCCTCATGGAATAAATCGCCCATTGCAAATGTTTCAAGTCTATACTCAGCCCGTTCTTCTAGACGAAGCCCATACGTTGTAAAATGCGAAAATGGGCAACGGAAGTATTTCTCAACACGA
Source organism: Lysinibacillus sp. NPDC059133 (assembly GCF_042755925.1). Lineage (NCBI taxonomy): Bacteria > Bacillati > Bacillota > Bacilli > Caryophanales > Bacillaceae > Lysinibacillus > Lysinibacillus sp. NPDC059133. The sequence goes on from NZ_JBHZDH010000011.1 coordinate 76,534, forward strand.
GACACACTAGAAGTTAGCTTTTGACCATATAATTCTTGCGTAATGTAGTTTTCTAAAGGCTCTGCCTCATTTTTATGAGTGATTGGATGTAAAACTCGATCATAAACAAGTGCCCAATAAGGGTCCTGTTTATAAATTTTTTGTAACGCTACCCACTCTGGCGCAAGCTCGCGGCTGTGTTCAGCTTGGCGTTTTTGCACCATTAAATGTGCTAAAGCCGTACGTGGATGACGTATATACGGTAAACCACTTTCATCCAGTAATTCAATTGGATCAATAACCACTCGTTCGACCTTGACACCACTCAAAAGGCCAGCCGTTCTATCATTGCCGATAATTTTCTTTATATAGAGCGAAGACAATAGTGCCTTGCCTTCTTCATCTGCCGTTGAATAGGACATATATAATTTATCGGATGGCGTCGTTAAAGCACGATATAGCAAGAAATTTTCCTGCATCAAACGATTCTTAGATGTTGGCGCAAGCTCATAACCAATTTGACTAAACCATTCACGTTCAGTATCTGACAGCAATCCCTCGTACTCCATACGAGTAGGATAGACCCCATCATTCATCCCTAAGACAAAAGCGACTTTTATATTCGATAAACGTGCTAAATCAACGGTCGCTACCATGACCTCATCTAATGTAGGTGGGATACGCGAAAATTCTAATGTATCAAAGCCCTCATCTAAAATTTTTGCCGCTTCCTCTACAGACATCTCCTGCTCACCAAACATATAAACAAACTGATCGAGCACTGCAATCCATTCTTTCCAAGCTTGATCATGCTCACTTGCAGCTAATGCATCACCTCGATCAAGTTCACGGTCCTTCATTGCTTGAAGCTTTTCATAAACATGTAAACGCTCAATCAGCTCAAATAAAGCTGTCGCAACATCTCTACCTGTTGTCGCTACTTTTAGCTTGTCCTGTAATAATTGGAGCGGCTGACGAACTTCATCTCGAACGGCCTCGATTTCTGCTTGCATAGCACGTTCTTCGTCCGTTTGTACGCGTGAATGGAATTCAAGCCCACGATACTTTTTGAAAAACCATCGAGCTTCCTCAAACCAGCGCTCACCAAAGATACCCTGTGCTAAACAGTAGTTTTCTAAACGATCCGCACGCTCTCGCCAAACATTTAACTCAGCATGTAATGGGAAAAACAGATCTGTTTTCACACTACGAAAAACTGGTTCATATTTCCAACCAGAAGTAATAACCTCTAAAGCCGACCGACTAAGCTCAATTAAAGGGTGATGAAGCATCGTCTTTTTCGAATTTGTAAAAATAGGAATATCATATTGCTGAAAAATAGTTGTAATAAGCGGATCATAGACTTCTGCTTGTCTATAAAGAAGTACTATATCTTGATAACGATACCCCGTCTCTCTTGTCAGCTTTGTTATTTCCCGGGCAATGGCATGTATCTCCGCACGTCGATTAGAAGCTTCAAGTACCATTACATCACCTGAAGCTTCTTTCGTTTGAGGCACCAAATCAGCAAACCTAGCTTCCATATGCTGTAAATCAGCAGATTGAAAACGATGCGTATGATAGAAGTGCAATGGTGCTTCAACGTCAATGCCCTCTTCATAGGCAATGTCGTGTAAACGTTGGTTAGTAGAAGCAGCTTCATGGAATAAAGATTGCTCATCATACACTTCTTCAATATGGTCAAAGGGAAGAACTACCGTCACCTGTTTTGTCACCTTTAATAACTCTTTTACAAGTTCTAGTTCCCTTACAGTAAATGCAGTAAAACCATCTATATAAATGGACGCCTGCTTCATCGTCTCAGAGTATTTCAGATGCTCGGTTAAAATCGGATAATATCCCTCACTATCGACATACGTCGTGCCCAATCGTTCCTCCAAAGCTTGTAAAACGACTTGTAAATCATTAGCCTTCGCTTGCAATGTATTAGGCGCATCAATGACCTTCAAAGATGCTGTTACTTCAGCTAACACTGAACTATTTACACTATAACGACTAAACTCTCGTAATAGCGTTTCAATTTCTTCTGTAAAGCCTCGTTTCCCAGCTGCTTGTCGAAATAACGAAAACTCACTTTTTTGTTCCTCTAAAAGTTTACGGATAAGCATTCGATAACCATAGCCATTTACTTCTTTTCGAGCAATACCACCCGTTTCCTGTAACACTAGCCATGCCAATCGTTTAAATGTCATGACCTGCGCACGAATTAAGCCTTGCAAGCCATGCTTATTCGTTAGCTCATACTCCGTTGAGTACGACATTTGGTCGGGAACAATTACAAAAATTGGATGACCTAACGGATCCGATTTTAGTTGTTCGACAATCTCTTGATGAATAAACGTTGATTTACCTGTTCCAGAACGTCCTGATACGATACGCAATGTCATGTACTTTTCCCCTCCTGTTAATTATCTATTTTAAAAAGTGATAGTTGTTGTGGAACACCTGGGCTTTGCTGGTCTACCTGAGCGGTTTTTGCACTGACCCGATCACTTTGCGGTTCTACCTAATCACTTTGCTACTCTACCTATGCATTTTAAAATATTTTATCTAAGCGCTACTCAATGTTTTTCGAGCATTGCATTGCCTTACCTTTATTAATGAAGATAAAAAACCCCTTCTCTCATTTTACATGATAAAAGGGGTAAGATGTGCATATTCAACTTTCAACGTTAATGATTTTTCGTCAATTTTCGCGCATGCTTTAAATCTTTCTCTACACGCGCGTTTAATCGTTTCTCTATAAACTTGCCGATCCACCAAAGCACGACAATCGCAACAGCCGCAATAATTAGTCTTACAGGGCTTGTTAGAAGCGCTTTTAAATCGTAACCGAGCACGCTCATTCCTAAAATCATAACGAACTTCCCAGCCAATAACACCACAAAATAAAACTTTTTATGAATATGAGATAGCCCCGCTACAATGTTTACAACAACTGAGGGTGTGAAAGGAAAACAAAGTAACACGAACAGAGGACTAATACCATTCATATCTACCCATTTTATTAGCTGCTGTACTTTTTTACTGCCTGTGACAAATCGGAGCTTTGGATGCTTGCCAAAATGTCGGACAAGCAAAAATACTGCATATGAACCAGCTGCAGAACCTATCCAGGATAATAAAAAACCTAACCATAAACCAAATGCGCTCGCATTGGCGACAACGAACACGACCAAAGGTAAAAATGGAAAAAACGCCTCTATAAACGTTAAAAATAATCCAATGACTGGGCCAAGCGTTCGATATTGTGCCGCAATATTCTCGATATTATCTACAGTAAACCATTCACTCAAAATCGACACCTCTACTTATATTGCAAAATTAAATGTAAAATCGTTAACTTTTCCGAAGTATTTTTATACTCATGGGGTTGATGTCCTGAGAATACTAGTGTATCCCCTTCTTCCAGTAATTCATGCATCTCTCCAGCAGAAATAATGGCTTGTCCTTGGATAACAGTTACAGTTTCTTCTACCCCTTCTGTGTGAGCCTCACTCCTGCTAAGGGCTCCGGGCTCCATTTCAATCTTATATAGCTCCCAGCCACGTTCTGGATTATAAGGAATAATGGAATACACACGATATCGACCTTCATCTTCATCTACATGTGGCGCATCCTTACTACTATATTTCATGAAGTGTGCGGTGGGTGCTTGTAATAACGAAGAAAATGAAGTGCGCATTCCCGCAGCAATTTTCCAAATCGTTGATACTGTAGGATTGGCCTCTCCTTTTTCAATTTGTGCAAGTTGCGCTTTACTTACACCTGTAGCCTTGGCAACATCGTCTAAGCTTAAATGACGCTGTTGTCGAATCTTCTTTAATTGAAATGCTAAATTTCGACTCATTTGTTCCATTTTAATTCACCTATTCCTATTGTTTATTTTATAAGACATATGTATACTTTAATAAACATTACGAACTATCAAACTATTCCATCATTAGTATACATGGAAATTTTTTAGAAAGGATGATCTATTTTATGACAAGTACAACTGATTTTCAGAATGAAACGGTAAACACGCCAGACGATAGCTTTTTACAAGGCGTGAAAGATTGCATCCCCACTTTACTCGGTTATATTAGTATTGGACTTGCTTTCGGTGTTGTAGGTTCCGCTTCTGGGTTATCTGTACTCGAAATTGCACTTTTAACTATACTCGTCTATGCAGGCTCTGCACAATTTATCTTTTGTGCACTACTTTTAACAAATAGCCCTGCCTCTGCTATTATTGTAACCATTTTTGTTGTAAATTTACGCCATTTACTAATGAGTTTAACATTAGCTCCTCATTTTACGCGTTATTCTATGCTAAGAAATGTTGGTTTCGGCACATTATTAACGGACGAAACATTTGGTGTAGCAGTTACGAAGCAAATGCAAACCGGTAAGCTACATGGAAAATGGATGGATGGGCTGAATATAACTGCCTACTCCTTTTGGATTCTTTCTTGTGTAACTGGCGCCTACTTGGGACAGTGGGTAGCAAATCCTGAAAAATGGGGTTTAGATTTCGCTTTGATTGCTATGTTTGTGGCACTCCTTGTTCTTCAGCTTAGTAGTGTAGGCAAAAGTAAAATCATGCATTATCTTATATTAATCGGCTATATGGTTGTCATTATGTATGGTCTTTCTTATATTGTGCCTTCGCATGTGGCTGTTCTTCTTTCAACAATGATTGTGGCAACTATAGGGGTGGTGACAGATAAATGACGACAACTGCTACTATGGTATGGCTCATCATTGGCTGTGCACTTGTAACCTGGCTACCACGTATTATCCCTTTTATGTTCGTCCGGAGTGTGAAGCTACCAGAGGTCGTATTAAAATGGTTAAGCTTTATCCCCGTTTGTATTTTGAGTGCTCTTGTCATCGAAAACTTATTGGATACCGAAAACGGAAAAATGGTTACACTTGATTGGCCTGTATTTATTACATTTGTGCCAACACTTATTATTGCACTTGTTACCAAAAGCTTATCTATTACAGTTGTAGCAGGGGTTATCATTATGGCAGCCGTAAGATTTTTCATGTAAAAAGGTCAGTCTTAAAAGTGAGGAAGCTATCACTTTAGACTGACCTTTTCTATTAACCTAAACGGTACTTTTATTTTTTCATTTTACTTGCTAGCCAAAAGCCTACTGTTAACGAAAATGCATCGATTACGAAAATAATAGGCGGCGAAGTATAACCTGCATATACAGATGCCCCAATAAGAGCAATTGCCAATATTAAAGCGACATACCGATTAAACGTAATTCTAGTAAACAATAATACGAGTAAAGCTGGTAAAAATAACGCTAACATCATTTTCCCGAAAACATCCATCATATATCCCTCGGCTCAGCTAGTAATAATCCAATACGATAATGATCATTGTTATAGATAACATGCTGGGTTAAGCGTATTTCATTGTTGCGATCTACTACTTCTAGACGACAATGGGCAGCATTTAATTGCAAAGCCTCGTATAAATCATTTTCAGTAAAAATGGCCTGACCGTTTACTTTACGAATACATTCCCCTGCCAATAAGCCCATTTTTTCAGCTGGTGAATCAGGTAAAACTGCCGCAATAATAGCGCCCTTTGAACTTGGCGCAACCGCATAAATGTCCGTTTTATCCTGCAGCGCGTAGAAGATTGAAATGATGATACGAATCACTACACCAATTGCTAGCGTTATAAAGCCGATGAATGGCTCCAAGGCTGCTGCGAGACCACCTATTAAAATTAATTGTCCAAGCATTAGCACGGATCGGCCAATTTTAGGCAATTGCAAAGCCGGTAATTCTTTTCTAGTAAGCTTTGAAAAGCCTATAACAATTGGGAAAAGTACAAGTGCAAAGGTACTCTCTCCTAATGTAAATTGTGGCCAATATGGGAAATCTACCGGAATAATATCACCAGGTATTACAAAAAAGATTGGTAGTACCCATACATTTTTTGAACGATAGACAATTGCCTGCATGCCTCGCTTCGTCTTTTCAACTTGCGGCGTCGTGACCATTATTGCTGTTCGACGAATTAACATGCCTTCCGCAATCACACATAGACCTGCTAAAATCGTAATCGTTACAATGGAGCCATCTAATAAATTTACACCTTCTAAAGAGATATTCCACCAAGAAAATGTCCAATTGTATTGATACATCCACCATATCGCTAACGTCGCAAAACCCATCGTATAGATAGGTGAAAGGGCATTAATGAAGTACAATAATAGCGCCAATGCAGAAATAGCGATTAAAATCATTATAAAAACTTTTGGCACCGTTAAACCTAAACCAACACTTACTAGTGAAATAAGGAGGGCAGATAACCAACCATATCTCCATTGCCCCATTAGCTCTGTCCAACCCCAAATAATACGTCTATTAAAAAATTTACGCTCCTGCTTTACACGACTATAACCTAATAAAATCGCAAATAAAATGGCGATATACATTAATGGGTTGATTAAAAAGCGGCCAATCGCTGTTACAATTTCTATTAATATATCACTAACCATACGAACACCCGCCGTTTCTATCTAGAATACTATGAATTTATTGTATCAAACGACTACACTCTTGCGTAGTACAAACTAGTAGAAAGCTTGCTATTCTTATTTTTTTATCGTATTTCAACCAGAGTCACAGATTTTAACTAACGTTGCAGGTGTGTTAGTAACAATTTTTATACAATTAGAAGACGCTATTTCCGATACAGATGTATGTTTTGTAAAATGAATTTTGTTTAAATTTTACAACTTTCCGAATTTTTGGAGTTGATCACTATTCATAGATTAGAATGTTTCTGAAAAAATTGACATTTAGATTCTCGCTATATATAGTTAAGTAGAGTTAACTAAACTAAACGATTTTTAGAATTGGAGTTGAGATTAATGAGGCTGTTTGAAGGGATTTTAATTGTATTTCATATTTTGTGGCTTTTTTCTTTTCTGTTTGAATTTTGTAAAAAAATAAAAATTATTACTAATATCACTGCACTTATCCTTTTGATTATTCATTTGGGGCTTGAGGGTTATCGATGGCAAATGGGTTTAACCTATATTTTATTTATTCTTTTAACTGTATTCACAATAAAGCCATTCATACAAAGGAACACAGAAAAAACCATAGTTGTAAGCTCGAAAAATAAAAGGAAGGGCAAAAAGCTTTTTTATATTTTGTTTATTACCATTTATTCGATTAGCAGCTTTGGTTTAGTCACTGTCATGCCTGTATTTCAACTCCCAAAGCCTGCAGGTCCTTTTGAAGTTGGTATGAACTCAAGGCATTTAATAGATGAATCCAGACATGACTCGGAACAAAAAGCTCGGGAATTGATGATACAAATATGGTATCCAGCAGAGGTGAAAGGTGATGCGAAGGATATTCATTATGAATCCTTTCCTTACGAAGAATGGTCGGGAACGATGGAATTCATTTTTTCTGCTCCGCGCTTTATTTTTGAGTATTTGAAGTATGGACAAACTAACAGCATAAAAGATATAGCCGTATCCAATCAAGAAGATAAATTTCCGGTTCTTTTATTTTCTCACGGATATGGCAGTACCAGAATGCAAAGTTTTTCCCAAATGGAGGAGCTAGCAAGTCATGGTTACGTTGTTGTCAGCGTTGACCATACTAATGATGCAGCCTATACTAAGTTTCCAGATGGACGGGAAATCATGAATCAGACAGACGCCTATTCTTATTCTTTTGATATTGAAGATGAGAAAGATGTCAAAAGGCGATCAAAAGATATGAGCTATGTGCTAGATCAATTAACAACAATAAATGATAAGGATCCTCAAGGTTTATTTACTGGAAAGATGAACATGGACAGAATCGGGATATTCGGGCATTCATATGGGGGGTCAACAGCCGCTCAAGCATTGTTGGATGATAGTAGGATTTCTGCAGGAATCAATATAGATGGGCCTTTGCATGAACCAGTAGCTGGCTCAGGATTTGAACAATCTTTTATGTTTATTTTAGATGAAGATTATCTTTATATACCTGATGAAGAAATTCAATATACAAATATCACTTCAGAAGAGTTTCAAAAGTATCATGATAAAATTACAGAGCTTGCTGATTTTCACTATAAAGAGGGAATAAAGGGCGATACTTTTATGCTTACTTTTACAGCAGGAGATCATTATTCTTTTACAGATTTCCCCTTTCTCTCTCCTCTGTTGTCATGGAATATTGATATAAGTCATTTCCATTCAATTATGAATCGGTATATTTTGGCTTTCTTTGATCACTATGTGAAAGGTGAAGAGCTTGATCCATTGCTTAGGAAAGAAAAAAAAGAAGATCAGTTCTACTATTTTAAAGCCAATATTAAAAATGATTGATAGATTAAAATAACATAGTCGTATGAAAAAATACGCAGCATAATATTTTTTCATACACTATTCAGTTTATCCTAAATTCAGGAATTGATTAGGTAACATTTTTCTAAAGTTATTCTTTTTTAACTTAATCACTTAGTTTTTTAGTTCCGACAATCTTATTTAATGTATCCAAAACATTTTTTAACTCTGTTAAGCTTGCTTTTGAGTAATATTTTTCTACAAGAATGTCGTCAATTTTTTTAAGAAGCTGATGAAACTCTTGACCCTTATCCCCAAGATAAATAAAGGTTTCTCTACGATTTGTTAAATTTTCTTGACGATATATCATTTTCATCTCTTCTAGCTTTGAAATTACTTGGCTAACCGCGCTTTTTGAAATATCAAAATGACTTGCAATATCTTTCGCAATTACCGGCTCGCTACGAATGATATAGCACATAATAATTTCTTGTTGAGGAGTTAAGTGAAAGTTCTCTAATTCTTCTACCTCTTTTGTTTCTTGTAAAACTAACAATTTGAACTGCTCAAATTGTTGATTGATTTTGTCTATAATTATTAGATAATCATGCATAGATTTATCATCCCTAATTCATTTATTTTTAGTTAAGTTAATTTTGCTTAACCATAATAAATTTGTCAATTATTAAAGGGATTTGAGGGGTATTGGCTACCACTTAATTAAGCAATACTTAGCCAACAGTAACAAGAATATTGCCGAAGCGGCATTGTCTCCTATTGAAGAAATAATTAAAGTCTCTAAATTTTCCGACTAATCATATTACAACTGATAAACTTAATTGTTAACTAACAGAGGGCTTAGCAACAATTTTTAAAAAATAACCAAGCTTATGTATAACTTAATCTGTCAAATTAAATAAGAGCATGTTTGATCAATCTTTTTTCAAAACATGCTCTTTCGATATGTCCCCATATCAAGGTTAATATCGTAAATTTAATTACAAAGCTACAACGGGCTACTCCTTTACTCTATGACAGGAGTACTAAGTGGCCCTACAATCAGCTAAAAATGGTGATACAAAAGCAAAATAATCCTATTACCGACCCATATTCCCCAAATCAACACATCTTATATTATTTATTCTTCAATATTATGCAATAAAAAGCTTGTCGCCATTTGGAACTGTAAATCATTTTGACGATCCTCTTTATATTTTTTCAACGTTTCGTTTAAGCTGTTAAAGAAGGTAGTGTCTATACTACTATTCTCTTCTGCTTTTTTCAATTTCTTATCGTCTCGATAAAGCTTAACAGCCTCCTCCGTCGATTCATCCAAGTAACCGTCTAAACGAGCAATTTTATAACCTAGCTTTTTTAAAGCATTTTGCGTATAAGCAATTTCCTCACTCATATCTCCCACTTTAAACTTGCCTGATAGTGGATGCATTTGGAAAGCGAATAATTCATTTTGTTCAATCAATAAATTAGCCTCAATCCCTTGCCCATGAATCCATTCGCGCTTTGGTGTCAGCCATTTATTTGTGGACAATTTAAGCTCCCCACCATTTTTCAGAGACCAAGACTCCTGTACCGTCCCCTTTCCAAAGCTCTTGACGCCAACAAGGGAAGCACGTCCCCAGCCTTTTAAAGCACCACTAAGTACTTCACTAGCAGATGCACTGCCCGCATTCTGTAAAACAACAATCGGTATTTTGTACATTGTCTGTAAATACTTTTCATCAAAGCTTTTTGATTCCGTTTTTAATGGTTCCATAGCACCTTCAGCATTTTGCATATAGGCAAACACTTTGCCATTCTCCAATACTGTGCTCAGTAGCGCTGCGACGCTATGTAAATAACCACCTGGATTATCCCGCACATCAATTACTAACCCTTTTATATCTTTTCGAAGCAATTTACTTGTTTCGGCAACCCACTCATTTGCCGTTTTCTCACCAAAAATTGAAATTTCCACATAACCTATCGGCGTATTTTCCACGTTCACAACTTCGCTCGTTACTGTTTTATTGGAAATTGCTGCTCGTTCCATCGTCATTTTAATATGTTTATCCTCACTTGGACGATAGACGACAATCGTTACTTTCGTCCCCTTCTCACCTTGAATTAATTGCATTAATTCACTCATCTTTTTACCTTCCACTCGAGCGCCATCAACTTGTACAATTTCATCAAGAGAGCGCATTCCTGCTTTATCTGCTGGAGACGAACGGACTGGAGAAACAACAATAAATTTCCCGTTATTTTCAGTTAGCTCAATCCCAATACCCACTCTTTCCTCAGCTAACATTTGTCGGTGTTGCTCCGCCTCTTCCTTCGAATAATAGGTACTATAAGGGTCCTTAATAGCATCTGCCATACCACGAAGTGCCCCCTCCACCAATGCACCTTTTTTCGTATTGTATACAGATTTTTCCTCAATTAAATTTATCGCTTCATTAATCGAATCAACCTCTGTAACGACTGGTTCCTTTTTATCCCCTAAATTAAACCAGTCAAAATAAATACCACTCCCTAACAATAGACTACTAGCAAGTACGCCAACACCCGCCATTATTTTGCGCAAACCTTCCCTCCTCCGTCTCTTTACTGTATGAATTTTATTTTTCAAACATACAAGATTAAGCTTCAAAATACTTTGTTGAATCCTATGATTTTTGTTTCGCTAGTATTCTATTATGTATCACGGGTATTTATCTCCCCTGCTCGGGTATTCTATTGCGGACAACTGGTATTTGCCTTTCTTGCTCGGGTATTCTATCCACATTCGCGGGTATTTTTCTTCCTTCCGCGGGTATTTACCTTCCTTCCGCGGGTATTCACTCCACATTCGCGGGTATTCACCTTTCTTCCGCGGGTATTTGATAAACAAGGGAATATTCACATAAAAAAATCTGCTTCGTTTCTTCCGGAAAACGAGCAGATTCTTTGAAATTTATTATTTGCTTAGTCCATTGCATCTACATAGCTTTTTAACATTTCCGTATTCATCGGCCCTGTAATAGCACGTCGAATATATCCATTTGAATCAATAAAATAGGTTGTAGGAATCGTTATTACTTGGTAGGCTAAGCCGGCTGAGTTTTTCTGGTCGAGTAAAATGGGAAATGTTAAATTGAAACTTTCTTTAAATGTCATGACAGAATCTATTTTTGCGTCCTCTGTAACATCTCGTTCAGCCTTTGTTAAATTGACAGCTATTATTTCTACATTATCTTTTTTAGCATTTTGTTCGTAATAATTTTGCATATGTGGCATTTCTGCCTTACATGGTGGACACCATGTTGCCCAAAAGTTTAACACGACTTTTTTTCCACGAAGCTCACTCAATGTCACATTTTTGCCATCCAAACTTGTTAAAGTAAAATCCGGTGGCGTATCTCCATTGTTTAAACCAATCTTTCGTTCATCCATTTCTTTCCCAAGAGAAGCTGTTTCAATTTCACGATCCTTATCAATCTGCTGTTTAACATATGTACCAATCATCGCGACTATTAATAACACGACGATAAGTAGTCCAATATTTTTTTTCATTCCTTACCCCCAAATAATTTAGTTACGCCAGCAAAACGCTGAATCCCTATACCTACTATAAGTAATATGACGCTCACCCCTACAGCCGGTTGCCATAAACCATGCGGCTGAAAGAAGGCCACCATCATAAGACCAATCGTATATAAAAGTAGTGCACGATTGATAGCAGTTATTTTCCATAGTATGAGGACTGTTAGTGCGCTTAGCACGATTAAAGTAATCACTTCGCTATTGGTTGGATTATCATTTAGTAACACCACAAGCCATTGATAGCCCGATTGCGTTAAAATGATTGCCCAGCTACAAGCAGCGATTCCAGTTTCGTCAAAATGAATTTTTTGGCGCTTCCACCAAAGCTGTAATGATGCTGCCATTACCCCTAAAAAGACACCAATTGTTCCACCATTGAAATAAAGGAGCGCAAACGGTTGCGCAATAACAGCTTTAAAATCAGTGACAATTATGCTAAATTTCCAAACGAGAATAAAGGTAAAAATCGCGTCACCATATACCCCCGCCCATTTCTTCGGAAATTGTACCCGTAAAACGAGCCACACAATAAAAAATGCCACAAGCAGAGCGATAGCTGTTGCTGGAAATGTTAGTGCCCGAACAGAGAACCATTCTGTATTATTCACCTAATAAATCCTCCACAAAAAAAGATAGTTTTAGCATAGCATATATTCTTTATATGAATTGTCATTTCACACTGTGTTCAAAAAATCTCCCTGAAACATGCAAAAAATAGACTCTTGATGAGCAATTTTATTGAAATACCCACCGAGGTATTAATACGATAAATATAAAATAGTGCCATACTAAGAAATAGGCTTCCACATAACGCTAGGTCCACCTTAAACCTGGCCTATATTTTTAATAATAAAGACTGAAGAGAAATGAACGGCAAACAAAAAAGCTATACATTAGAAGAACCCTAATGTATAGCTTTCAATATGTTTATACCGGAATATATTTTAATGGATTCACACTTCCGGCTTTTTGTCCTTGCCAAGGGCCGATGTGCACTTCAAAGTGTAAGTGAGGTCCTGTTACACGTCCAGTCATACCCATTGTTGCTATTTGCTGACCTTGGGATACCTCTGTACCAACACTAACATTGAAAGAATTTAAGTGTGCATACACAGTCGTGTAAATTTGACCGTCGATAGAATGTGTAACGATGACAACATTACCATACGTGCTAAGTGGTGCAGCGTAAGAAACAACACCGTCTGCAGCTGCCCAAATTGGAGTACCTGTACTATTCGCAAGATCGACTCCATAGTGGAATTCTGGACCTGCGCCAATATTACGCCAGCCATAAGGTGATGTTAAACGACCATTTGTTGGCTTAATCCATGTACCATTCGATTGTGGAGCATCGACTGTTGAAGACCCACCACCACTATTATTGCTTGAATTACTAGAATTACTTGAATTACTTGAATTACTTGAATTACTTGAATTAGATGCTTTTGCTGCGGCTGCGGCTGCAGCAGCGGCTGCCTTACGTTTCTCTTCTTGTTTACGAGCAATTTCAGCTAATCGATTTTGTTCATTAATGATTTTTTGCTGTAAATCCGCACTAATCTCAAGAGCCTCAGAATATTCTTTCTCAAGCAATACTTTTTCAGACTTCAGCTTTTCTTGTTCTTTTTCTAATTGATCAATTAATTTGTTTTTCTCAGCTTTTTGTCCATTCAATGATGCTTTTAAACGATCAAGCTCAGCTTTTTTATCTTCGAGCTTTTGACGTTTACTTTCTAAGACTTGCTTTTGTTCCTCTAATTTTTGCTTGTCATCTTTTTGATCCTGGATAATTTGTCGATCCGCTTCAAGCAATGCGTTAACAGCAGAGAATCGGTCGATAAAATCTACGAAGCTATTAGAACCAAGTAATACGTCTAAATAGCTAACGGAACCGCCCGCCTGGAGGGCACGAGCACGATCCTCTAACAGTACATCACGCTCTTCAATTTTGCGTAGAAGCTCTGCTATGTCATCTTCTAAAGACTTTATTTCTTTATTTGTAGATTGAATTTCTGCTAATACAGTTTTAATATTACTATTCGTTTTATCAATTTCAGCATTTAATGTTTGAATTTGATCTAATATTTTTTGCTGCTTGTCTTCATTTACTGTAATAGCATTTGATTTATTTTTGATGGATGAATTTATGCCATCTTTTTTTGATTCAATTTGTTTCTTTTCATCTTTTAAATCCGATAAACTATTTGCATAAGCTGATGGAGTTTGGATAAAAAGAAATAGTGCAGATGCTGCAGCAAGTGATTTCATTAAGTTTTTCGCCATACTTTTCACCGGTTGAACTCCTTTTCGACTATTAATTTTGGTTGATGTTCGTTCTGCCTAACGTAACTTAGTGTGAAGCCTAACGAAAGTTAAATTTTTAAAAACTTACGTACTGACATGAAACTTCCCCAAATACCGATTAGCACACCAATCAGTAATAGTAGACCGCTTACTTGGTACACAAGAGGTGAGAAATCAAGTACTTGAATAAGTTCGCCTTTTAATCGAGGCGCAATAATTTTATATACATTGTGGTAAAGGGTTGCGATGACCGCAATCGGAATAATAGAACCTAAAATTCCGAGCCACATTCCTTCTAATAAAAATGGGATACGTACGAATGAATTCGTTGCTCCGACAAGTTTCATAATCTCTATTTCATCACGACGTGCAATGATGGTAATTCGAATCGTATTAGAAATTAAGAAAATCGCTGTAAATAATAATCCTAAAATAAGCACGATCCCTACGTTACGGCTAATATTTAAGAAGTTAAACAGCTTTTCTACTTTGCCTTCACCATACATAACGTCATATGAATAATTAAATTTTTCAATTGTTTTAGCAACAGTAGCTGTTTGCTGAGGATCTGAAGCCTTCACATAAATAACATTACGTAATGGATTACTTTGCTCAAATAGTTTAAAATCGTCCCCAAAATCTTTTACTAATTTGCTTAATTCATTTTCCCTTGTCGAATAGGTCATCTCTTCGACATCTGGTAATTTCTTTATTTTTGCCATGAGCGCTTTTTCATCAGCTTTATCTGCTGTTTCATCAATTAACACTTTTATTTCAACATCGTTTTCTAAATCAGATGCTACTTTATTTAAATTCATCATAATAAGCGCAAAGACGCCTACTAATATTAATGTAACTGTTACTGCACTTACGGAGGCAATAGTCATCCAGCTATTACGGCCAAGAGACTTTACACTTTCTCTGAAGTGACGTTTTAACGTATTAAATGTCATAGCCGTAGTCACCTCCGTGCTCATCACGGACAATCAATCCGCCTTCTATTGCAATTACTCGACGACGAATCTTATTTACGATTTCACGGTTATGTGTTGCCATTACTATAGTTGTACCTCTCGCATTAATTTCTTCAAACAAATTCATAATTTCCCAAGATGTCTCAGGGTCAAGATTCCCAGTAGGTTCATCCGCAATAACGACCTTCGGCACATTTACAATCGATCGTGCAATCGAAACACGCTGTTGTTCGCCACCTGACAGTTCATTAGGGAACATTCTTACCTTTTGCTTCAGCCCCACGAGCTCTAGAACCTCCATCACCCGACGGCGAATTTCCACTGGGTCCTCCTCGATTACTTCTAATGCAAACGCTACGTTTTCATAAACATTCAAACGAGGTAGAAGTTTAAAATCTTGGAAAACCACTCCGATTTGACGTCGTAAAAAAGGTACCTTTTTATTTTTCAATGAAGCTAAATCTATTCCATTAACAGTGATTTCTCCCGAAGTAGCTTTTTCTTCGCGATACATTAGTTTAATGAATGTAGATTTACCTGCTCCACTTGGACCTACAACGTAGACAAATTCACCTTGCTTTATATTAACGGAAATCCCATTTGTCGCAACAACACCATTTGGGTACTTCTTTGTCACATTTTTCATTTCTATCATATTTAAACCACCTAAATCTCTTACCGTGTAAGAGGTATTTCGCTACCTATTATAACACTCTATTTCTACCTTTTTTATTACAGTTTCATTTCATTCCGTGGTAGTTCCTGCTATTTCGTTATCTGATTGCCATAAAAGTATTATAAACTCGACATACAAAAAAACAGCAATCGAGCCCATTAGAGGAAAGTCGATTTCTGCTTTGCTAAAGTTTTTAAGCAGTAAAAAAGCATTCAAGCTATGTTGGTTTACATAGCCTGAATGCTTGAGTTACTTAAACATGCTGCTCGTCAGTCGTTGTATAGCGTACTAAAACTGCACCTGTTTTAGACTCACCTTCGATAAATAGACGATTAGCATTCTCTACTTCTTTATCAAAACGTACTACTTTTGATAAAAATTGATCTTGTGATTCAATTTTCGAGGCATCTTGAATGCCCACATCTATTTTACCAAAATTCGTAACAATTTTACCGCTTAACGAGATTGTACGTGGTACATACAATTCAACAGCTCCTGCGACTGTTTGTGCTTTGATTTTCGATGAATTAGTAGAGCAAGTTGTGACTACAACATGTCCATTAACCGATTTTGCTTCAACTTCATCCAATGCGCCATCTAAATAGACACGGCCATTTAATGTTTCAGCCTCTAAATCTTTACCACGAACATTTGTTAATTCAATTGAACCATTAGAAGAATCTACTTCTGCCTTGCCAAAGTTAAACTTAGAGCCTTTAATCGCACCGTTTAATGTCTTTACTTTTAAATGTTCGAAATCCGTATCCTGTAAAGTAACGCTTCCGTTCATTAAACGTACTGATAATTTTTCTAATTTATCCTTTGGAACAAGTACTTTAACATTTACTTGCACAAGCTTAAGTTGACTTAAAATTCGTAGTGAATCGCCATCTTCCTTGACAACAAATTGCTCTAGGAAATTAGCACGTGTTTCCTCTTCACTATCATTAACAAGAGGTGCCTTTACCTTGCAAATGACTTGGAAGCTATCCCCTTCAGCAGTTTCTATTGAAAAATTGCCATTCGGTAATTCAGCAATTATTTTTTCTACATGTTCAGCTGCTACTTCTTCCGTATGTGTAAATTCGAATTTATCACCGAATGGAGAAGTTACATCAAATTCTTTGACCTTTTTTACTGCCGTATTCATCATATCCATAAAGAGTGAACCTATTTGTGATAAATCTTTACGGAAATCTCGCATTTCTTCTTGGAAATATTTAGAGAAATCTTCATCTTTTTGTGTTTGTTGATCCTTTTGACTTTCATCTTTAAATACTGACTCTTTTTCTGTTGAGGAATGCTGGTCCTCATTTGACACATCATTCATAACATGTTGAGTGGACTTGCTAGGTTGCTCTAATGCTTCTAATAATGTAATCGCCTCTTGCGCTGAAATTGTACCTTTTTCCACAAGTTCTAAAATTCGTTGACGTTCATTTTGCATAATTAAAATAGCCTCCCTCAGTTCGTTATATTATTTATACGAAACGTATTGTGAAAAGTTTCACCAAAAAATGAAAAATTGGGAATATATCTTTTTTTAGGCTCATTACCATAACGTGGGGTTGATTTCCGTTTTAATATAATATCATCTAACTTTTGATTTTTATCACCCAACTTTTGATCTTTATCGACTAACTTTTACGTTTTATCACCCAACTTTTGATTTTTATCGACTAACTTCCACGTTTTATCACCCAACTTTTGATTTTTATCGACATCCACCTGCGTAGTATGCCCCTATCGTAAAAAAGTTCGCAAATCCCCTTAGGAAATATGCGAACTTTTTTAGAGTCTATGGACTTTATTGAGAAGCCTTGGCTAAAACAGCTTCCATACGCGCACGATCTCTTGTTAATATTGGCTTTAAATATTTACCTGTATAAGAGCCACTGACTTCAGCTACTTCTTCTGGTGTACCTGTCGCCACAATCGTACCACCTTTGTCTCCACCTTCAGGTCCTAAATCGATAATGTAGTCTGCTGTTTTGATGACATCTAAATTATGTTCGATGACTAGCACTGAATCGCCATTTTCTACAAGGCGCTGTAAAACAACGAGTAAACGTGCAATATCATGTGCATGTAAGCCCGTTGTCGGCTCATCTAAAATATAGAATGATTTACCCGTTGAACGACGGTGTAATTCAGAGGCTAATTTTACACGCTGTGCCTCACC
This sequence comes from Lysinibacillus sp. NPDC059133, assembly GCF_042755925.1. Taxonomy (NCBI): domain Bacteria; kingdom Bacillati; phylum Bacillota; class Bacilli; order Caryophanales; family Bacillaceae; genus Lysinibacillus; species Lysinibacillus sp. NPDC059133. The sequence goes on from NZ_JBHZDH010000011.1 coordinate 94,561, forward strand.
ACCAGATAACGTTGTGGCAGGTTGTCCTAATTTCATATAGCCTAACCCTACATCCACAATTGTTTGTAGCTTACGCTGTATTTTCGGAATATTTTCGAAGAATACGACTGCGTTTTCAATCGTCATATCTAAAATATCCGCAATGCTCTTATCTTTATATTTCACTTCAAGTGTTTCACGGTTATAACGCTTCCCATGACAGATTTCACATGGCACATAAACATCTGGTAGGAAATGCATTTCAATTTTTATAATACCGTCACCACGACAAGCCTCGCAGCGACCTCCCTTAACGTTGAAGCTAAAGCGACCTTTTTTATAGCCACGTACCTTCGCTTCATTTGTTGTTGCAAAAACATCTCGAATATCATCGAAAACGCCTGTATACGTAGCAGGGTTAGAGCGAGGTGTACGACCGATTGGTGATTGGTCAATATCAATAACCTTTTCGAGCTCTTCCATCCCCGTTACCTCTTTATGTTCTCCTGGCTTCACCTTTGAACGATTTAGCTTTTGAGCTAACGATTTATATAAAATTTCATTTATAAGTGTTGATTTACCTGATCCAGAAACCCCTGTTACGGCAACGAATAAGCCAAGTGGTATATCCGCTTTCACATTTCGAAGATTATTTTCCTTGGCACCTTTAATCGATAATTTGCGTCCATTCGGTTTGCGTCGCTCAATTGGTAGTGGAATAAACTTCTTGCCACTTAAATATTGCCCCGTCAATGACTTTTCATTTTCCATTACTTCCTGCGGTGTTCCTGCCGCTACAATTTGACCACCATGTACACCTGCACCAGGACCAACATCAATGAGATAATCCGCCGCTAACATTGTATCTTCATCGTGCTCGACAACAATAAGCGTATTGCCAATATCACGCATATTTTGCAGTGTACTAATAAGACGATCATTATCACGTTGATGTAAGCCGATTGATGGCTCGTCTAAAATATAGAGCACACCTGTTAAACGTGAGCCGATTTGTGTCGCAAGGCGAATTCGTTGCGCTTCTCCGCCTGAAAGTGTTCCTGCCGCTCGACTTAACGTTAAATAATCTAACCCTACATTGACAAGGAAGCCAAGTCGCTCTTCAATTTCGCGTAAAACAAGTCGAGCAATTTTCATATCCTTTTCTGATAAATCCAGCTCTTTGAAAAATGTATCAGCTTCCTGAATGGAATACTGTGTAACTTCACCAATATGCTTATCTGCTAGTTTTACAGCTAATGTTTCAGTCTTTAAGCGATATCCTTTACAAGATGGACATGCTTGCTGCGCCATATATTTTTCCATTTGTTCACGCACGTAATCAGACGTTGTCTCCTTAAAACGGCGCTCCACATTACGTACAACACCTTCGAATTCAATCATTTGATCTCGCACATTGCCAAATTCATTTTCATAATGGAAGTGGATTTTATCTTTACCAGAACCATATAAAACTTTATCCATCTTTTCTTTCGGAAGATCCTTTACGGGTACATCCATTGAGATAGAATAATGATCGCACACAGCCTTTAATAACTGTGGATAATATTGAGAGCTTGTCGGTTCCCACGGTGCTATCGCATGCTCTAATAAACTTCGATCCCAATCGGGTACTACTAAATCAAGATCTACCTCTTGTGTCGAGCCTAAACCATCACAACTTGGACAAGCTCCAAATGGACTATTAAATGAAAACATACGAGGCTCTAACTCCCCGATTGAAAATCCACATAATGGACAAGCATGATGCTCACTAAATAATAATTCCTCATGTTCCATCACATCGACAAGTACTCGCCCATCTGCCAAACGTAATGCTGTCTCTAAGGAATCACTAAGACGTGCCGCGACACCTTCCTTCATCACAACACGATCGATGACAACTTCTATTGAATGCTTTTTGTTTTTATCAAGTTCAATCGAATCATCTAAATCACGTAGCTCCCCGTTGATACGTACTCGAACAAAGCCTTGCTTTTTTAAATCCTCAAGTAGCTTTACGTGCGTTCCCTTACGCCCTGCTACCATTGGGGCAAGCAACTGCATTTTCGTTCTTTCTGGATAAGTTAATAAACGATCGACCATTTGCTCAATCGTTTGGGAAGTAATTTCAATGCCATGATTTGGACAAATAGGTTTACCGATGCGCGCATATAGCAAACGTAAATAATCATAGATTTCTGTTACTGTCCCAACTGTCGAACGTGGATTACGGCTCGTCGTTTTTTGATCGATTGAAATAGCAGGGGATAATCCCTCTATCGCATCGACGTCTGGTTTATCCATTTGACCAAGGAATTGACGGGCATAGGCTGAAAGTGATTCTACATAACGGCGTTGTCCCTCGGCATAAATCGTATCAAACGCTAATGATGATTTCCCTGAGCCTGATAAACCTGTTAGCACGACTAGTTGATCACGTGGAATTGTGACATTAATATTTTTTAAATTATGTGCTCGTGCGCCTTGCACGACTATTTCAGTATTTTTCACAAGCCATTCACCCTTCTGCCTTCAATTCAAATATTGTATCGCGCAGCTCAGCAGCACGTTCGAAATCGAGTGCTTTTGCTGCTTCCTTCATTTCTACTTCTAGCGAAGCAAGTAACTGCTCTTTTTCCGCCTTCGTCAGCTTCTTACCTTTTGTTGCCTTCGCTACATAAGTCTCTTCTTCCTCTGCTACCTGTGTCGCACGAATAACATCAGGAATTTTCTTAACAATCGTTTTCGGTGTAATGCCATGCTCTTCGTTATACGCCATTTGTAGTGTTCGACGACGTTTCGTCTCCTCAATTGCCTTTTTCATCGAATCCGTCATATTATCTGCGTACATAATGACATGACCATTAGCATTACGTGCGGCACGTCCAATCGTTTGAATTAATGAACGCTCTGAACGTAAAAATCCTTCCTTGTCAGCATCTAAAATCGCCACAAGAGAAACCTCTGGAATATCTAGCCCTTCTCGCAATAAGTTAATGCCGATTAGAACATCATAAGTACCTTTACGTAGCTCGCGAATAATTTCAATTCGCTCTAGCGTCTTAATCTCTGAATGCAAGTACTCTACCTTTAAGCCCATTTCTTTCAAATAAGCTGATAAATCCTCTGACATTTTTTTCGTCAATGTCGTCACGAGCACTCGTTCATTACGAGCAATACGACCTTGAATCTCATCGATTAAATCATCAATTTGCCCTTCAATAGGACGTACCTCAATTTGTGGATCAAGCAACCCAGTTGGGCGAATAATTTGCTGCACCATTTCCGGAGTATGCTCAAGCTCATACGGGCCAGGTGTTGCCGATACATAAATAGCTTGATGTATATGTTTCTCATATTCTTCAAAACGTAAAGGGCGGTTATCTAGTGCTGATGGCAGACGGAAGCCATGCTCAACTAGCACACCTTTACGTGCTTGGTCACCGTTATACATCCCTCGAACTTGTGGCAAAGTAACGTGACTTTCATCGACAACAAGTAAAAAATCATCAGGGAAATAGTCAAGTAGCGTATATGGGGTTGCCCCCGCTTCACGCAATGTTAAATGACGCGAGTAGTTTTCGATACCTGAGCAAAAGCCCATTTCACCCATCATTTCTAAATCATAACGAGTACGTTGCTCTAAACGCTGTGCCTCCAATAATCTATCCTCTGCACGTAAAAGAGCTAGACGCTCCTCCAACTCTTTTTCAATATTTTCAATGGCTTTTCGCATTTTTTCTTCTCGCGTAACGAAGTGGGATGCTGGGAAAATAGCTACATGATCACGATCCGCTAATATTTCACCAGTTAACGCATCCACCTCGCGAATTCGATCGATCTCGTCCCCAAAAAATTCCACGCGGATACATTGTTCGTCTCGGGATGCAGGAAATATTTCCACTACATCACCACGTACCCGAAACGTACCACGTGTAAAACTCACATCATTACGCTCATACTGTACATCGACCAATTTTCGAAGCAACTGATTACGTTCAATTTCCATTCCAGTCCGCACCGATAGGACCATTTCACGATATTCTTCTGGAGAACCTAGACCATAAATACAGGACACGGATGCAATAATAATGACATCATCACGCTCGAATAATGAAGATGTTGCAGAGTGACGCAACTTATCAATTTCATCATTAATGCTTGAATCTTTCTCGATATAAGTATCTGTCTGCGGTACATAGGCCTCTGGCTGAAAGTAATCATAGTAGCTGACAAAGTATTCAACTGCATTATTAGGGAAGAACTCTTTAAATTCACTATATAATTGACCCGCTAGTGTTTTATTATGTGCCATAATAAGTGTCGGTTTTTTTACCTGTTTAATGACATTAGAGATCGTAAACGTTTTTCCTGTTCCTGTTGCACCGAGTAATGTTTGATGACGTTTACCTGCACGTACACCCTCCACTAATTCCACAATTGCCTGTGGCTGATCTCCATTAGGCGTATATGGCGCTTGTAAATCAAATGTTTGCACGCATGTCCCCGTCCTTTCCTACCAATTTGATACATATATTTTAGCATAGCATTATTAAAATTTCGAACATTTAACGAACGAATGTTTGTAAATATTTTTTCATTTTCTATATTTGTGATGAATCCTATAGAACGTATGTACCAAAATAGTTAATTGCAACCTACCTATAAATAGATTACCCTTTCCAAATGTTAACTAATCGGGATGGGATGGGATGATATAAGCAGGAATTTCACTGTTTGGTGATGAATTGCTCGTCAGGTTCAGGTCTATTAAAGGGTTATGCAGGCGGAGTCTAGGGAGATTGAATCTAAGGGGGAGAAATGTGCTCAGGTAGACCGAAGAATTGATCGGGTTGCTTGGAGATATGATCAGCTTGAATGAAAAACTGCTCGGGTTACCAGTAGAACTGATCAGCTAGCTTGAATAACAGCTCGGGTTACCGGTAGAACTGATCAGCTTGGATCTCACCACTTATAGGGATGGGAGACTTTTGTAACTGACGTTTCACTTACGTTACATAAAACATCTGTAGCTGACGCCTTGCTTTCGCTACACAAAACATTTGTAGCTGACGCCTTGCTTTCGCTACACAAAACATTTGTAGCTGACGCTTTGCTTTCACTACACAGAAAGATTTGCTAAAAGAAGTTAAAAAATGAGTCCGGTATATTACCGAACTCACATTTACAAGTTGCCTGTTGATATAATTGTTTCTAACAATGAGGATCTGTTTCACTTACTGGGCTCTCATCTTCACTCCTTTGTAGCTAGTGACTATGAAATAATCAATTTTTGACTACAAAGATCTATTGTAAAATCCCATATTTATTTTTTATTCTCTCTAGTTTTTCTCTAAATGGTTTAGCTAACAATAGTAAAAAAATCACATTAGACACAGCATAGATTATCATAAAAGGTACGGCAGAAGTTAGTGCCAGCGCGTAAGCTTTCCAGCTGAAAACACCGTACATTGAAATTGTTCCCCAAATATCCATGCCAAATGAAAAGAATACACCTGCAAAGATTCCAAATAATACAAGCGATATTTTTTTATGCATCATACCAGTTTTACCTAGCAAACCAGCAATAAAACCAATCATTCCCCACATAAACATTTGGAATGGTGTCCAAGGACCTTGTCCAAAAAACATATTCGATACTAATGCAGAAATTGCTCCTGTTAAAAAGCCAGCTTCCGCACCAAGTGAAAACCCTGTAATAGCTGTAATAGCTGCCACAGGCTTAAAACCAGGTGTAACAACAAATAAAGCACGTCCTGCCACTGATATAGCAGACATCACTGCTATGATTAAAATTTCCCGTGGCTGGGGCTTTCTACGCTCAAATGATAGGAAGAACGGCACACATGCTAAAATCATAATGACAATCGAAATAAAATAATATTTTCGGTCAGCAAATATTGTAATGCCCGCATATAAAGTAAGTGGAATTAACACAAGGATGACAATGCGTGAAATAATTAAACGAATGTTTCTTGGCATAAGGTAACTACATCCTCACAAGTAATGGCATTGCTCAATATATCTCTTGATATTCGATGTGCTGCAGTTGTATAAAAATTATTTCCACTATAAAATGCTCGTGGCTCACCTTCAGATACAATACTTCCGTCGAAAAATAGCGCACATCTACTGCTGTGTTGTGCAGAAAATTCAATGTCATGTGTCACCAGAATGATGGTCATACCTTTAGTTTGTAAATCTTTTAATATGTCTGCGAGTTCTTCCTTTGCATGTGCGTCAAGACCCTTTGTTGGCTCATCTAATAGCAAAATTTTAGGTTCTATTAACAAAAGCTTTGCGAGTGCTAGCTTCTGCTGTTCACCCCCACTTAAATCATACGGATGCCGATTTAATAAATGAGTCAATGTAAACAATTGAATCGTTTCTTGAACCTTTCCATCTGTTACTTTATGTAAATGGGCAATATCCTCTAACTCTTGAAGCACCGTTTTTTGTACAAATAATGTTTTTGGATCCTGCGGTAATAAGGTTATATATTGTTGGTACAATTGTTTATTACTATAGCTTTTTAACGCCTTATTGAATAAGAGTATTTTGCCATGGTAAGGTTTTTGTAGCCCCGTTAAAATAGAAAGAACTGTAGATTTTCCAGTACCGTTTCCACCTATTATCGTTAAAAATTCCTGCTCCCTCACCTGCAAATTAAAATGATGAACAATATCCGTACCCTTTTTTTCATATCGAAAAGCAATATCTTTTGCCTCTAATACAATATCTGTTTTAACCGAGGATATTGTAAGAAGTGTATTCAAGGGAGCAAAACTGTATGGTTGGTTACTTAGCCAATGTTGTCCCTCACGAATAGTAAGAGGGATCGGTCCCGTACCGTTCAGTAGGTGGAAAATCTTCGTTGCCGCAGGTAATGCTGTAATCATGGCATGATTTTCTGGTAAACCCTTTAAAATTTCCTTAGGTGAACCGTCCAATAAGATCCTACCTTCATCCATAATAAGTACGCGATCAGCTAGAGGTAACACTTCTTCCAGTCGATGCTCAATTAAAATTATGGTAATACCTAATTCTTTGTTTAGTCGATGCAATGTTTGAATAAACTCTAAAGCAGCAATTGGATCTAATTGCGATGTTGGCTCATCAAGCAGTAGCAGTTTTGGCTGCATCACCATAACGGATGCTAAGTTTAATAACTGCTTTTGACCACCAGAAAGCTCGGTTGTTTTATGATGAAACCATTTTTGGATGCCAAAGAAATTGGCCATTTCAGCTACTCTACGGCGAATGGTTGGTGAATCTATCCCTAAGTTCTCCAGTCCAAAAGCAAGCTCATGCCATACTTTATCTGTTACAATTTGGTTGTCAGGGTTTTGAAACACATATCCGATGTCCGCCGCAGCGACTTCAGCATTTAGCTGCTCCAAATCACAGTCTTTGTAGAAAATAGCACCTGTCATCGTTCCATGAGGATGCAATTCTCGTTTAAAATGGCGCAGCAAGGTACTTTTCCCACAGCCTGATTGTCCTATTAGCACGATAAATTCGCCTTGCTGAATTTCTAAATTAATATTTTTTAATACAAGATTTTCTTCGTTCGGATAAGTAAAGCTTACATTGTCGATTTTAACGATCGCCACTTTAATGCCCCCCTGATTTCGATAGCTACTGGAATAGTGAGTAGAATAAAATAGCTACTATAAAATAGAATGCTTACAGAATCCCATTTAATCTCTCCGAAAGTTGGATAAAAATAAAATGTCGTTGTGCCAATAAAACTTGCCACTAAATTGCTAAGAAAAAGCAATATAATCATTGCCAAAACGACGCCATCTCGACGCTCAAAAATAAAAAGAGAAAAGGCAGTTCGCTTTTTGACACCATAGCCACGAGCTTTCATAGAATCCGCCGTTTCAATGGCATTATCCAATGCCCAAGTAATCAAAATAGATAAAATACGCACTGTACATTTGATACGATGCCATAGGGAGCCAGCTGTATAATCCATCCCAATCACTTTTTGTGCTTGTACAATTTGAGCGAGTTGACGCCTAAAGCGTGGAACTAATCGCAATGAAATCGACAATGTTAGTGATAATGCTGGCGACACTTTTCCAAACAAATAAATAAACTTATCTGATGTCATCAGGTCATTATAGCAGCTAAACCATAGCATAATGGCTATAATCATTGTGGCTATTGCGATACCATACATAATTGCCTCTACAGTAAGTGCATTGCCATTTATATAAAGCAATACGAGCTGACCATTATGGCTAATCATTGGATTAATAATCGCCATTAAGAAAAACAGAGGTACATATAGCTTCCAGTCCTTAAAAAAAAGCTGTCTGCGTAAAGCTATATTTAAACTTATAGCTGAGAAAATTGTAATAGCTAAATAGACTGGATGCACAAAAAACATAGACAAGCCGATAGAAGCGACAAAAAAAGAAAAAAGTACGATAGGGTGAAATGTTTCAAATGCCTTCATTAGTTACCATCCCAATAATGTCCTAAGTCACGCCCTAAATCGACTGTATAGTTCCATTCAATAACATCGCCATCTTTTAATACGTATTGGCTACAGCCATAATTCGGATAAACACCGTTTACTTTATACATCCAGCCACTTAATTCACCAGCACTAAATTCATATAAATGATTAATACCCTCTACATAGACACTGTTATAAATATTTTCGTTGGCTCCTTGATATTCCATTTGAATTTTATGCTCCTTCGTTGCACGCTGTAGCACGTCCCAAACAGTATCCTTCTCTGAAAGCAACTCGTATGTTGTTGTCTTTAAAATGATGCCGTTCTTGGGTACGTATTTCTCGCTTTGTAGAGAGGCGTCTAACTTATCCCAATGCTTTAGTAATGTATCAACACGAATTGCAATTGTAACAGTTCGTTTTTTAGGTGCTGGCTGTCGCTGCTTTTCTGTTGTTGGAGTAACTGTATTTGCTTTTTGTTTATCATCAGCTTGTTTTGTTGTAGACTGATTCGTTTTTGTACTTGGTGATTTTGCGACTTCTTGACTTTTCTCAGCTTCTTGTTTTGGTTGTTGCTTTACTTCTTTCGTTTCTTGCTGTGCTTTTTGCCCTTCTACTTTTTGATGAGATGCTCTCTCCTCTCCCTCGAGCGAAGCCTTCTCATCTGACTCAGGCTCCTCTACTTTCTGCTTTTCCTCAGCGGTCTCATCTTCTACTGAGGGCGTTTGTTCTTTAGCTTCAGGTTGTTCAGAAGAAGGATGGGCATCCGCACTCCGTTCCTGCTCCTCCATTTGCTCGAATTGCTCAACTGTCTGAATATTACATGCTGTTAAAAATAGAGCTAGAAACGATACTAGTAAGAAATATAAACTTTTTTTCATATTATTCCTCAACTACCTTTAAGAAATTAACATACATTTTAGCTGCATGTGCACGTGTAATAAAATCATTTGGATTAAACGAGCCGTTTGCGCCCTGTGCAATTTCAAAATCATATAAGAATGTAATTGCTTGTTGAGATTCCTTTGATAACTTTGCAATATCATTAAAAGATGCGATATTTTTTGGTATATATGACTTACCTGTTTTATGTGTATAAGCTTTTGCAAGCATAACTGCTAATTCCTCACGTGAAATAGGAGAGGAAGGTGAAAACTTATTTGACTTGACCATTAATAAATTTGCCTCGTAAGCCGCAGCAATTTCTTGTTTTGTTTCATCATTATAGGAACTAATGTCCGTGAACGGTGCATTTCCGGAATTTGTTAAATGAAGAGCGCGAACTAAAATTGATACAGCCTGTACACGGGATAAATTGTTATTTGGTCTAAATGTATTATCTTCATAGCCCTTTAATAATCCTTTAACTACTGCGGCTTCGATATCAGATTTTGCCCAATGATTTTGAATATCCTTAAAGCTCACTTTTGTAGGGGGAGATGGTGTTGATGGTTTATTGGGCTTTTTATCAGATGTATCATATAACTTTGTTTTGCCCGCAAGTAGTCGGTTATACGCGGCTAATGTATAAGATGCCTGCTCTGTTGCCATGCCATTAGCTACTGGTTCAGTTAATACATGTTTGAAGCCACCATCTTTTGCATTATAGAAGGTGAAAAAGCTCGTAAATGACTTATTAAAGCGCTGATCTTTGTTGGCATCAATATTTAAACTAGCAAGGGCAGTAATAACTTGTGCTACACTTTCTAAGTTTGTCGTTCCCCAGCTTTGGTAACTACCATTAGCACTTTGTAAGTTTTTCAATGCATCAAGACCTTTATTAATGGACGCTTTAACATCTGCCCTATCTTGATAAGTTGAAAGAGCTTGAATAGCCATTGCTGTCATATCTGGATCGGCTTTTACACCTGATAAATCCCAGCCACCGTCAGGCAATTGCTTTGCTAGTATGTGCTTAATGAGCTTTTCGCGTGTAGTTGTTGCTGTTTTAGGTAGCTCGAAGCCCCATGTATCTAAAGCAATTAATGCAAAAAAAGCACCGTTTGGACCTTGCCATACTACTTTGTCAAAGTCGCTTAATTTATCGACTAAATTGTAGCCGCCTACATTTGTAGGATCTTTTCCGATAGCAGTAAGCGCAATGATCAAACGGGAATATTCTGTATATTTACGATTGTGTAATTCACCTTTTACCGATTGTACATGTTTCACAACATTTTCATAATATTTGTCGTAATAGCCTTTTGGAACATTGTATTCACCACGTGCAAGTGCAATAATAAACCACTCATTGCCAAAAGAAGGGTTTGGTGCTTTATTCACCATAAATTGACCATTCGTACGATAAGCATCTACAGTTGATAACTGCTGTGCTGAGATCGGAGTCACAGCAGAAAGTAACAGAGTAAGTACTATGATAAACATCGATAATTTTTTTCTCATTTGAACAACCTCCATTCTCTAAAAAGGGACTAACCCAAATGCGTTGAGCGTTTGGGTTAGTAAAGAAATTACATGATGCCTGCGATATTTAATGTACGTTTTAAAATTTTCGCAGTTTGCCCACGAGTAATTGAAGAAGTAGGATCAAAGGAACCATCTTGCATACCTGTCATAATATCAAGACTATTTAATAGCTTAATATAAGGGAGATATTCAGAGCTAATATTGTTAGCGTCCTTAAAGTTAATCTCTCCACCAGCTTTCACATCCGCATTTAAATATTCTAAAATGCGTGCCATCAATGCAGCCGCTTGCTGACGTGTAATTGGTTCCTCTGGGTTAAATGTTGAAGTAGTTGAACCTTTTGTAATACCCGCCTCGTACAGAGCTTGAATTTCTGTCGCATACAATTTGCCTTTTGTATCGTCAAATGGATTTTCACCTGTTGCTTGTAAACCAAGTGCGCGACTAACTAATGCTGCAAATTGCGCACGAGTAATTGATATATTCGCTTCGAATGTCTCTGATGTAGTTCCTTGAATAACGTGTCGACTCGCCAAAAATTCTATTTCTTCTTTGTATGCTAAATGTTCAATGTCCTTATATGTTACTGTACTTTCTTTTAAAACGAAGGTACCACTTGTTTTTGTGAATAGGACAATTTCACCGTTCACAATTTTATGTGGAACAGGTTTGTATTCGCCACCAACAAGTTGTAAAACGACTGTATTTGATTTTAATTCGTTAGATGGTAATGTCACTTTTAAATATTCTTTATCTATAGAAATTGACTTTGATTTACCATTAGCATTCTCAATTTCGAATGTGACAGTGAATTGTTTATTTTTAGCATCTTTCGTTACGGATGCCTTTACTTGTTCTTTTTCAGTAAGCTTAATGCCACTAAATATAGAAGTAGGTATTTCTATTTTGAAATTCTTTTCACTTTGAATAACAAAATTTTTAATGTTCTTTTCAAGATGTTTTTGAATATCTTCTGATGTAATAATTGCTTTATTACTACCATTTTCAATAGTAATCTCAGCTATAGAACCATCTTTATTATCTTTGTTTGTTTCTTCAGCACACTTTTCATCTTTGTTAGGACATTTCGTTTCTACTTCTTTACAATCTTTCTCTTTACATTCTTTGTTTCCTCCAGCTGAAGAGCCACCACCTTCAATTCCATCAACGTACCCACCGACATCTTTACCTAAATCGAGCGTATATAGCCATTCAACATTATCACCAGGTGATAATGTGTAAAGTGCTGCAGAGTAAGAAGGGAAAGAACCATTTACACGATACATCCAACCACTTAATGGACCACGATCAAATTCATAAAGACCATTAATGCCATCGATATAAGTACCATATTGTGTTTCACGGTAGCTTAATGCAATACCATTTTGCTTTGTTACACGTTTTAATACGTCGAATACTGTTTCTCCTGGATAAAGCTCAACTTTTGTTTCTTTTAGTGGAACCTCCGAAGAGGAGATTGTGATTGAGAACTTGGTATGTCCATTTGGAAGATTTCCTCCTGGATTATCTTCGCCGTTGCCGGAATTATTGTTATTTCCACCATCTCCAGGGTTAGATGGATTACCACCATCTCCAGGGTTCGAAGGATCCTGAGACTTCGTATCTGACATATCGTATAGTGCTGTTTGACCGTTAAGCAAACGATGATACGCAGCTAATGTATAGCCAACTTGCTCTGTAGCCATCCCATTTGCTTTTGTTTCGCTTAAAACGTGTTTAAACCCGCCGTCGTCTGGACTGTAATAAGTCATAATATTCGCTATAACTTTATCAAAGCGAGGGTCTTTGTTCGCATCGATACCTAAGCTAGTAAGGGCAGTGACAACTTGAGCAGCACTTTCAGAATTTTCCGACCCCCATGATTTATAACCACCATTTGGTAATTGTAAATCAGCTAAAGTAGTTAGTGCTTTGTCGACAGCATCTTTTACCTTTGAATCCGTTTTATAGTATGGTGCTAGCGATTGGATAGCCATTGCTGTCATATCAGGGTCAGCCTTTGTCCCCGATAGAGCCCAACCACCATCATCTAATTGCTTTTCTAAAATTCTTTCAATAAGTTTTTCTCGTGTTGTAGTAGCTGTTTCAGATAGTTCAAAGTCCCAAGTATTAAGAGCAATTAACCCGAAATAAGCACCGTTTACACCTTGCCAAGCAACTTTCTCAAAATCAGATAGGTTTTCAACTAAGTTATAACCACCAACATTTGTTGGGTCCTTACCAATAGCTGTAAGGGCAATAATTAATCGGGAATACTCTGTATACTTCCTTTTATCTAGTACGCCATCGTTAGCAACAACATGGTCAACGACATTTTTATAATAAGTGTCGAAATAGCCAGCTGGAACTTCGTAGCCACCGCGAGCTAATGTGATGATCCACCATTCATTACCGAATTTAGGATCGGGTAATTTTTCTACCATGTATTGAGCAACAGTATTGTAAGCTTGAGAAGTTGTTGGTTCAGCATTCGATTTTGTACCATCTTTTTTCGCACTATCAAATTCCTCTGTTGCCTGATTTAGTGCTAATACTTTCGCATCAATGTCTTCTTGAATTGCATGTTCATCTGCTAATAGTTGTTGTGCAGATACGATTACATTTGTATACACATCTTGTTCAGTTTGAGTTACCCAGTAATCAGCAGGGTCTATATCTTTTCCATCATCACTTACTTTTACGGGTGCTTTGTTTTGCTCTGCCTTCTCAATTGCCGTTTGTAATGATGATTTATCAATTACTACTTCTTCATCTGTAATACTTGTGATTTCTGGGAAGACGCTAGCTTCTTCACCATTAGATGTAATAGGGGAGCTAGATTCTAACTCACTAGTTTCAATTTGCTGCGTATCTGCTAGAGCAGCAGGCGACAATAGCGAAAATGATAAGATAAAGACAATCGCTATATTCAACCATTTCTTATAAAAGTCCATTTCTCTCCTCCTGACCTTGTTATAGGTGAATATATTTGCCATTAACTCGGAAAATAAAAAAGATGCTTCTCCAATAAAAGGGAGAGCATCTAAGGAAAACAGAAAAAGGCCCAAAAACACAATTTGCCTGTCCATCTATTTGCCGTAAGTTCTCCTAGCTTCCGAAGAGAGTTAATACGATGGAATAAAGGCAGGTCTCCTGACTCGTGTATCCTATTCAGAACCTTCCCATCTACTGGAGGCATTTTTCCTCGTTTGACAGTGGTAATTTCTGTAGCCATCTACACTTACAGTTGCGGAAACAGTTTCGGATTTACACCGAATTCCCTATTAAGCTCCTAAAAGAGCACCTTTATTCTGCATTTGCTATTCACTTACTGTTAAGTTTAGCATATTTTTTATTTTTTCAAAATAGTTCCACAAAAAAGAGGATATTTCTATGTTTCTACTCGTAAAAAAAGAGATTAAACAAAATATCTTTATTGAAGCTACTTCGATTGTAATAAATGGTTTTTTATATACTTAATTGATATTTAAATATACTTAATTGATATTTATAAGTAGTATTCCCATTTAAAGACTAGAATTAATAGTATATTAGTCGCAAGGTGTAGGGACGGCTCAAGTTTAAGCTTTAAAGCAAGTAAATAATTTGACATACTAAAAAGTAGAGAAAGCAAGGCAAACCTCACTTTCTCTACTTTTTTATTTTTGTGAGTTAATAGGTAGTGTAACCTCTAGTTCAGGAATGTATTGAATCTTTGGTTCATTATTTTCATCCATTTGAAATGCCCCCATTTCGTTTTCATCAAAGAGGTATATATACGGCTTAAGGGTTATTGTTTTGGGAATAGTTTCAAATGGTTGGAATCTACGATCAGAAATATGAATGTTTCCATTTGTAGCATTCCAACCATCTCCGCCAATTAATTTAAGTTTATGGCCTTGATCATCAAAAATATCTACATCCATCGTTAGTAAAGGTAGTGTGAAAATTGAGTTGTCAGTCAAAACGACTCGTGTAGTTAATCCTGTCGTTATTGGTGTAAATTCGACTTTTTCAACACTAAAATGAATGTTTTTGTATTCTCGACTTACATTAGGTTGTAAAGTCAGATAGTTTTCGATTTTATTCACAGGAATATCAATTTTGAAAGGATCCTGTATGCCAGCTATTGTAGCCGATACTGTTAAATCAAATTGTTCTGGGAAAGGACTTCCTCCCTGATTTCTCAGATCAGAAAACTCAATAATAGCAGAATCATTATCTTTACCTGGCTTCATAACAATTCCAATAGATTTATCCGGAGCAAAGGATTTAACAGAAGCATCATTAATGAACAATTCGATCTTACTGATACGTTCCATTAACGTTTCTTTCTCATCTTCTTTATGAGGGCGCCCAATACCTATTGAAACACGTGTACCGTCGTACACTACTTCTGATACATTTAATGTAAAATCATCTTGAGTAACTATTGTATTAAGTTTAGTTGAGAGTCCCTTTTCATCAGCAGTTTGCAGACCAAGATCACCAGCAAGTTTGAAAATAGATGAAAGTACAGGAACTTGTTTTATCGTCGCAGCCATCGTTGGTGAAATTAAGCTAGTGACAAATACAAGACTAAAAATGATTGCTGCAGAGGCTACTATCATCATCGCTCTTTGACGCATTTTCTTAGGGGTTCTAGAACTTTCTGGCTGCTTTGTATAACGACTGCTTTCATATTTGTTCATTGTACGATTAACTAAATCAATTTCCATAGGGGTTTCTCGAATGAATCTTTCTATCTGATCTAACTCTTTATCCTCCTGTTTTGAACGAGTGTTCATAAATTTCCCCTCCCAACTTATTCTTTTTCATCAATTTTTTACGTAATCGTTCATATTTTTTTCGAACAGTCGTTGGTTTAAGTTCCATAATAGAAGCGATTTCGTCGAAGCTATATTCCTCTATGGATCGAAGTAGCAGAATCCTTCTTTCGTCCACATTTAACTGTTCTAATAACTCATGAATGATATCGTCGTATTGAAATTCTTGTTCATGCGTGTGATTGTGCGCATGATCTTTCTTAAAACTTTTCCAAAATTTATAGCCTTTATTTTTCTTTTTTATTAAATCAATACAGTGATGATGCGCAATTTTATAAAGCCATGCTGAGAAAGAAACAGTATAAGAAAAATTACCGATATTCTCCAATCCCTTTATAAAAATATCTTGTGCAGCATCCTCAGCTTCTTCTTTGTTTCCTAAAAGATAGTAGCAGTAAATATAGATTGGCTTTTGAAAACAACGAATTATTTCTGTATAGGCATGAATATCACCTGTTTGAACTTGTTCCACGATAGATTTTATATCTAATTTGGCATTTTCCTTGGATTTATTCAGTACAGTCAAATGTCTCCCCTCCTTTCTAACCTATATAACTGAAATTAACGGGGATTTGTGACACTATAAAAAAATTTTAGGGAAAGATTTTAAAAGAAGAGACTCAGCTTAGGACGCGCTTTACTTCTATAACGTGTCAAGTGTGTTTATTAACCATTTTTATCCACTCTAATTAATTAGAAGGCTCTGATTTCCGCTACGGGCTACTCGCTTTCCTGCGGGCGAGCGTCGAGCCGCTTCCTCCACTGCGCTCCGTGCAGGGTCTCGTCTGTCTCGCTTTCCCGCGGGAGTCGAGTAGCCCTACGCTACAATCAGTTAAAATGGACATACATTAGCAAAATATCAACAAAAAAAAATCCTTTTATCAGCCAATAATAAACCTCTATTTTCCTAATCAACATGCCTGATAAAGTGTATAAAATCCTTGCATAAAATCATTTTCTATAAAAGAGACTTGGTTATCCAAGTTCCTTTAAAAATCACTTTTAACCAAAAATACCTCGGCTCGAGTCGCAAAACATGCAGGTACTTGCTCTACATTCCTAATAAATTAAAGGTATCCACCCATCAATTTTGCAAATAAAATCACAAAAAAATCCCACCCTCCAATAACAGAGAGCGGGCTCGTCATATTATTCAGTTGTATCTTGGTGTAAAGTTACTAGTTCGTTTGCGTATAGATGAAATGCGTTTTCATCTTTGTCATCGAGTGCTCTATCTATCAGAACCATGAGCTGCTCTTCACGATGCTTACGCTGGATATGATTTAAAAATAAATCTAAATAAATCTCGTTTAATAATTTCTCTGCCTCATCAACTTTCTTTGTCTGACCAACGGCTTTTAGAAAATCTGTATACGAATAATATTTATCCAACGATCTCACCTCGATCCTTTTCTAAATTATAAGAAAATTGAAATTAAAATGCAATGTTTAAGAACTGAAAATCATTTCGATTTACTATTATTCTCGTGCTATTTTAAGCAATTTTTCTAAGCAATTGCTTGAAATAGCACGGACCTCCTTCGTTTATCTATATTTTCTGAATTTAATTTTGTGTTTTACACTTCAAGAATAAATAGAAAAGGAGGCTTACATAGATGTCAGCAAACTACGTCAATGGATATTTACTTTCTTTTAACACCTATTTACTTCAACCAGTTCAGTACGACTCTAAAATTTTCACTCGGGTAATTGATAAGCATAATGAACTGATCGTCACACGGAAGCCAATGCATATATTACGAAAATCTTGTATTTCACTAGGAACAACCTATGAAGCAGCAAAACATTCCGCCAAACGCTTCTTCGGCAATCAGCATAAGCTTCCAATCGTTGTTGCTTATGATTATGGTTATCCGTGTATTTTTCTACCAATCTATTCGCCAAACTCTATCCATAACATCTGGATTGGACTTCACGCCATTTCGAATATTGTGCCGAGTAAAACGGGCTGTATCGTCACACTGAAAAACGATAAACAGATTGAATTACCCATTCAATATGCTTCGATGAGCAAGCAATTTGTCAATGCATCGATGTTATATAAACATTACATGAATGAGCGCAAGCAGATTAGTCAGGACACCCCGAATCACCCACCTTTTTAAAGCAATCAATTTCGCCTTGGCGTAATTGCGTTCGGAGGCTTTAGGCCAACAAATGTTTTTTGCGCGAAAGCGAAGCGGCAGCGGCAAATGTTTTTTGCGCGAAAGCATAGTGCTAACGCAGCGGCAGAGGTGGGAGTCTTCTATACCTGACGCTACGCTTTCGGTACAAAAAACATTTACTGAATGAAGATAAAAAAACCCCTCAAAAGCACAATTTCACTGTGCCTCTGAGGGGATTGCATTACCCGATTTTTGAACGTAAGTATGCATTAATGAATGGATCTAAATCGCCATCCATCACCGCTCCTACATTACCTGTTTCTTCATTTGTACGATGATCCTTCACCATTGAATAAGGATGGAATACGTATGAACGAATTTGTGAACCCCAGCCGATTTCCTTCTGTTCACCACGGATTTCATCTAGCTGTGCTTGCTGCTTTTCAATCTCTAATTGATAGAGCTTCCCTTTTAACATCGTCATAGCTTTTTCACGGTTTTTAATTTGTGAACGTTCTGCCTGACATTGTACGACAGTACCAGTCGGAGTATGCGTAATACGAACAGCTGAATCTGTCGTATTAATATGCTGACCACCTGCTCCTGTTGCACGATACGTATCAATTTTTAAATCTTCTGTGCGAATATCAATTTCAATATTATCATCGAATTCAGGCATAACATCACAAGAAACGAATGATGTATGACGACGACCCGAAGAGTCAAACGGTGAAATACGTACTAATCGATGGACACCTTTTTCTGCTTGTAAATAGCCGTAAGCATTATGACCCTTAATAGACAATGTTACAGATTTAATACCTGCTTCATCACCCGGAAGATAATCAACTGTTTCTACTTTAAAGCCACGTTTTTCCGCCCAGCGTGTGTACATACGTAGTAGCATTGAGCCCCAATCCTGAGATTCCGTACCGCCTGCTCCTGGGTGTAGCTCTAAAATCGCATTGTTTTGATCATACGGGCCACTTAATAGCAATTGCAGCTCAAAATCGCCCATTTTTTGCTGGAATTCTGCTAATTCATTGCCTAGCTCCTCCTGCAATTCTTCATCAGGCTCTTCTTGCAATAGTTCTAGAGTCATATCTAGGTTCTCGTGTGTTTCCACTAAATCTTTATAGTCATTAACAATTGCCTTTAAGCCATTGCCCTCATTAATGATTACCTGTGCACCTTGCTGGTCATCCCAGAAGCCTGGCTCAAGCATCATTTCATCTAATTCCTGCATGCGTGCCTCTTTATTTTCTAAGTCAAAGAGACCCCCTAAAGTCCGCCAATTTTTTGGCTGAAGTGTCTAACGCGTTACGTACATCTGCTAATTCCATCATTGTTAAATCCTCCGAACGTTATTAATGGGGCACTTTTATGACAACCATTCAGGTTTTTAAAAGCATTAAGAAATGATTTTAAAATACTTCTACCTCACTTCTTTGAAACCCCCGTATCTCTTTATTATAACGTTTTTACGAAGGAAAACATACTTTTTTACGACATAGTTTGTTTTGTTTCAATCATTTTGAACTTCTTCGTCAAAGATCACGTTGTTCGTCATTCGCTGGAATACTCTACCTTGATCATATTGAACTAGTAACTTCGTTCGTTTCTCCAGTTTATATTTTAGTAAATACGCTCTTTGAATTCTGTATTCAAATGATCTGAAACTTAGATCCACCTCAATTTCATAGCCGTTCATAAAAATTACTTTTGTATTCTTTTTATCCATAGCTTGATAGTCCTGGATATGATGAACAGCAAACCATTGACATTCAGGTCGTATATAAGACTTACTTGGAAACCATACAATATTACTTCGTTCATGAACAACTATTGGATTTTTATTCAGCTTTCCTAGGATCATTCTCGAGCCATCGAATGCCCCTCTTAAGCTCGAACCAAAATATCGTAGATTATAATCCATTAATTTTGTTGGTGCTAATTTTGAAATATATTCGTTATCCCTTTCAATTACGCGCGTGCACAAGTTTCCCAAGGCATCATACTCCGGCATATACAGCATCGTTTCGCTACTCATAATGTCATCACATTGCATTGTTAACCCTCCTTTATATTTTCTAGTAAAAAGGAGTATACTAATGAATATATTGGTATACTCCAATGTATTTCCTCGAGAAGGTCTTCCCATGACTACAGTTCTCGAGGATTTTTATCTCCGCATATCAATCACCCCCTCCGCTCCCCATTCTCAAACTTTCAGACTATTGCTTCACATTCATAATAAATCAGAAAAAAGTTATAATCATTACCCTTTTTATTGAACTATTTACCTATTGTTGTAGTATCATATACCTTTTCTGAATTTTCTAATATTTTCACGAACTCTATAACAAAGTATAAATGGACAAACCTTTTCTCGTTGTCCGCTCTCAGGCATTGTGAAGTGCAGTGTGCTTTTGGAAAGGCCCCTCCCTTTCACCGACCTGACTAACATCTAAATTTTCAGCAAGGAGATCGGACGTGAAGATATCCTTAAACATAGAAAAAAAGACCATCTTAACTTATCGTTAAAATGATCTTTTTCGTCATCATACACTTATTGAGCTGCACCATGGCAGTTTTTAAATTTCTTACCGCTTCCACATGGACATAAATCATTACGTCCGACATTTTCAGCTTTACGGGCAGGTTGCTTTTTCGGAGCTGAACCGCCATCCTCTTTCGGATTAACAGCTTGACCTTTTGCAACTTCCTCACGCTCTAAATTATTGTGAATTTCTGCTTTCATCGCATATTTTGCTACATCTTCGCGAATAGAAGCAACCATATCTTCAAACATAGCAAAGCCCTCTTGTTGATACTCACGAAGCGGGTCATTTTGACCATATGCACGAAGATGGATACCTTGACGTAACTGATCCATAGCATCAATATGATCAATCCACTTCGTATCAATTGAACGTAATAAGATAACCTTTTCAAATTCACGCATACGCTCTGATGTCAGATGTTCTTCTTTTTCATCATAACGTACTTGGACAGCGTTCGAAATTAGTTGGTTAATCTCTTCTGCAGATTTACCTTGGAAATCTTCCACCTTCAGAACGCCTTCATCTAATAGGTTTGCAGCGACAAAGTCATCAATCGCTTTTAAGTTCCAATCTTTTTGCTCACCTTGCGTATATACTGCGACAATGTTATCGATTGTTTCTTGAATCATCGACTCAACAAGCACACGCATATTATCAGTTTCTAATACGTCGTAACGCTCCTGATAAATAATCTCACGTTGCTGACGTAGCACATCATCATATTGTAATAAACGTTTACGAGCATCGAAGTTATTACCTTCAACACGTTTTTGAGCTGATTCTACTGCTCTTGAAACAACTTTAGATTGTAATGGCTGTGAATCATCCATCCCTAATTTCATCATCATGTTCTTCATATTATCAGAGCCAAAACGACGCATTAATTCATCTTCTAGTGACAGATAGAATTGAGTAACCCCTGGGTTCCCTTGACGACCAGAACGACCACGCAGCTGATTATCGATACGACGAGATTCATGACGCTCCGTACCAATTACCGCTAAACCGCCAATCTCCATTACACCTTCTCCAGGCTTAATGTCTGTACCACGACCAGCCATGTTCGTAGCGATTGTTACTGCACCCTTCGTACCAGCATTCGCAATAATTTCTGCTTCACGCTCATGGTTTTTCGCGTTTAATACGTTATGTGGGATTTTATGTTTATTCAATAAATCCGAAATAATTTCAGATGTTTCAATAGCAACAGTACCGACAAGAACTGGTTGTCCAGCTCTATGGCGCTCTGCAATATCTGCCGCCACCGCTTTATATTTCCCTTCCATCGAAGCAAAAATTAAATCAGGACGGTCATCACGAGCAATCGGCTTATTCGTTGGAATCGCCACAACACTCATATTATAAATATTACGGAATTCCTCTTCCTCTGTTTTCGCTGTACCTGTCATACCCGAAAGCTTTTGATACATACGGAAGTAGTTTTGGAACGTAATTGTCGCCATCGTCATCGATTCATTTTGAATCTCTACGCCCTCTTTGGCCTCGATCGCCTGATGCAGCCCATCTGAGTAACGACGACCTTTCATTAAACGACCTGTAAAGCCGTCAACAATAATGATTTCGCCCTCTTGCACAACATAATCAACATCATTATGCATACTTACATGTGCCTTTAACGATTGGTTAATCGCGTGGTTTAAACGTACATGTGTTAAATCAAATAGGTTATCAATGCCAAATGCTTTCTCTGCCTTTTCAACACCAGCATCTGTCAGTGTAACACCCTTTGTCGACTCTTCATATGTGTAATCCGTTTCCGCACTTAACATACGAACAAACGCATTAGACTGTTTATAAAGCTGCGCTGATTTCCCAGCCTGCCCCGAAATAATTAATGGCGTACGCG
Organism: Lysinibacillus sp. NPDC059133; assembly: GCF_042755925.1. Classification (NCBI taxonomy): domain Bacteria; kingdom Bacillati; phylum Bacillota; class Bacilli; order Caryophanales; family Bacillaceae; genus Lysinibacillus; species Lysinibacillus sp. NPDC059133. The sequence continues at coordinate 116,841 of NZ_JBHZDH010000011.1, forward strand.
CTTCATCAATTAAAATCGAGTCAACCTCATCGATGACCGCAAAATGTAGCGGACGTTGTACACGTTCCTCTTTATAAAGCACCATATTATCACGTAAATAGTCAAAGCCTAGCTCATTGTTTGTACCATACGTAATATCAGCTTCATAGGCTGCACGTTTTTCTTCTTTTGACAGGCTGTTCAAATTTAAACCAACCGTTAAGCCTAAGAAATTATACAGATGTCCCATTTCCTCAGCATCACGACCCGCTAAATATTCATTGACTGTCACAACATGTACGCCTTTACCAGTAATGGCATTCAAGTAAACAGCCATCGTAGCCGTTAACGTTTTACCTTCACCAGTTTTCATTTCCGCAATATTACCTTCATCTAATGCCGCAGCACCCATAATTTGTACACGGAATGGGTACATCTCTAACACACGCTTTGACCCTTCACGACATACCGCAAAAGCTTCCGCACGAATCGACTCTAAAGGCTCTCCGTCGGCAAAGCGTTTTTTAAATTCTTCTGTTTTCGCTTGTAATTGATCATCTGAAAGCTGTTCCATTTGAGAAGCGAATCCCTCAACTTGGTCAGCGATTTTTTCTAATTTTTTTAGTTCACGTTTATTGAAATCAAATAATTTATTTAATAGGTTTACCATGAATTTTTTCACTTCCTATATAGTCTCAACTTTCATTTTACCATTGTATAACAGATTCATGCAAACAGAGTCCCTAGCCTAAAAAGAATTCAAATCAATTTCGCCTTGGCGTAATTGCGTCCGGATTTTGAATTGTGCTAGCACAATTCAAAATCCGTGACATCTGCCAGAGGCTTATCTTCATTCAGTAGGCGTTTGGTGAAAAGATATACTTGCAATCATTCCATCACCTATAGAGATAAGAATTTTCTACTGAATGAAGATAAAAAAAGCTCCCGCTATGGCGAGAGCCCTTGTGCATATTAAAGTTTAGGTTGTTTCAATTAAGCCGTATTTACCGTCTCTGCGTTTGTAGACAATATTTGTGCCGTTTGATTCTGCATCTGTAAAGATATAGAAATCATGCCCTAGCATATTCATTTGTAAAACAGCTTCTTCTTGATCCATCGGTTTTAGATCAAATTGCTTTGTGCGAACAATAGAGTATTCTTCTTCCTCTGTTGTTGCATCCGCTGCTGCTTGAGAAGTAGCAAAATAAAGGCCTGTACCTTCGCGCTCACGGAATTTACGGTTTACTTTTGTTTTATGCTTACGGATTTGACGTTCTAATTTATCAACGATTAAGTCAACCGCAGCATACATATCATTATGACGCTCTTCTGCACGAAGAGTTAAGTTCTTCATTGGAATTGTAACTTCCACTTTAGTTTGCTTGTCATTATAAACCTTTAAATTTACGTTAGCGTTGGCGTTAACATCTTCGTTAAAATAGCGTTCAACTTTCTCGATTTTGTTCTCAACATACTCTCGAATAGCTGGAGTTACCTCAATATTTTCACCGCGAATGTTAAAGTTTAACATGTAAACTCCTCCTTTATAACTGCTATACTTACTATTTCTACACAAGTGTGCGAAATTCCTCTAAAATAATTCTTTTTTTCACAAAAAAAATTTTTCCTGCATGAGCAGTATTAGCGAAAGCAAAAAAGTTAGGTGAGGGAGCAACAAAATCCCTCCACTGATGAATTTTCACTTTATGAATGGATACTATTTAGTTTTGCCTCATCCGCTTCTTTTCTTCGGCGCAACTTCAACTCTTCGATAATCAAATCTTCAACCGCTTCTTGATTATTAAAATTCACACCATACTGCTTACCATTACCAAAAGGACGGCTCCAAATGACTTCTCCATAAGCTCGTACCTCTCTTGTGTCCAGAACAAAACGTAATTCCAAAGGACGAGGGTTGACACCTAAATCCACCTCAGTAAACATTTTTAAACCTCGCGGACTAATATCAAGCAAATCAGCCATTGCCGTTTGCTCCTGATTGACTCTACCATCCTCATATATGGCAAAAGTCATTTTAACAGGCTCATCGAATTTAAATCGAAAGCCTTCTTGGCGCTTAAATATCATCTTCCCACCTCAATACTATTCTAAACATCTATGTAGCTTGATTATGACACGATGCATGTTTTACATCTAGAGGGAATTAGTAACATATTTTACTGATTAAAGACCTATTTCATGACTAAAATCAAGTATGCCTCGGCATACTTGCGTCCGGAATCGGCTTTGTGCTTGCACAAAGAACTCCTTTCCGATTACGTGACATCCGCCGGAGGCTTTAACAACATTAAGCGGGTGTT
>NZ_JBHZDH010000012.1:0-4210 GCF_042755925.1 Lysinibacillus sp. NPDC059133
ACTGGAATGGCGAATTAGGGTGAAAGAAATCCTGATGTTTCATTGGGACATAAATCATTCAACGACTGTATAATTTTGGTTAATCAACACGTGTGGCTTTTCATATCAAAATGTTTATAAAAATCAATGGCTTTCGTATTAAATTCCCAAACATTTAACTCAACTGAGTCAACTTCCCTTTTTTCAGCCCAAGTTATACAAGCATTAAATAACATTTTTCCAATACCTTTTCTTTGTAAGTTTGCTTTTATACCAAAATCGTGTATGTAAGCATATTTCCGTTGAACGAGCGACTCGAAAGGTGGTGAAGTTTCAACACTTATGACCGCGAAACCCACTACAACTTCATCTTCCTTCGCAATTAGAACATCACTCTCTTCGTTGGCAATCAGTTCTTTATAATAGCATTCGGGCATTACAGACTCCACACTTTTAAAAATAGTTGGTTCCTCCATCACATGCTCTTCATGCCCTTCTTTTACAATCTCATTCACAGTAAAATAATCTTCTTCTGTTGCGATAAAAACCTCGATTGTCATCATATCATCCCCCTCATATCAACTATCCGTAATCAGACTTTACGAGAAAATATTCTTTCTTTTATTATACAGACAAACAAGAATAAATGGTATGATATCCCAGTTTTATACCATCTTTTTAAAGAGCCTAATTATTCTGAACACAGTTGTTCCACAAATTCATTTTCAAATAATAAATACAAAAAGACCAGAACTCATTTTATGAATGAGTGACTGGTCCCGTGTTTGTTTGACAAGATAACATGAATAGATTACTACATCATTCAAATCAATTTCTGAAAAACCCGTAAACAACACTTGATCCTTAATGTTATGTACTACAAGGAAGGTTCAGACTGCTAACACCTATTTATTTCCATAATTCATTTTCCAGGTCTACAAATAAACAATACATCCTCTTTCCTCCAATTCTTCTATCCAACTAGGGATACTCAATTGATGATTCCATCTTAAATCTAGACGTTCTAAACCTTTAATTTCCATTAAGGATGTAGGTAATTCTAAAAGTTGATTACTTCTTAAATCTAGTTCTAATAAATTTTGTAAGTTACCAATATCTTCTGACAATGTTTTTAATTGATTATGTCTCAAATTCAATCTTCTTAGTTTTTGACATTTATGTAAAGAATGCGGTATATTTTCAATCTGATTTTCTTCTAAATCTAAAACTCGTAATAAAGCTAATTCTCCAAATCTCTCTGGAAGAGATGTAATTTGATTATTTTTCAAATGTAATTCTCTTAGATTAGTTAAACTACTTATTCTTTTTGGTAACTCAGTTAATTGATTATTCATTACACGTAGTTCTACTAGTTTGGTTAAATTCCCAATTTCCTCGGGCAATTTTTTTAAACTGTTATCACTTAAATTTAAATATCTCACTTTTTTCAGATTACCGATTTCATGTGGAATTGATTGCAATTTATTATTATGAAAATACAAATAATCTTCCATATTCAAAAGGTGACCGATTTCAGCGGGAATACAGTCAATGTCATTATGCCCTGCATCTAGCATTCTAAGTTCCGTTAAGTTCATAATTTTTGGTGACATTTCGCAAATTTTATTTACTGAGATGTTTAATACCTCCATACTAGTCATCTCATATATTTCTTCAGGTATTGTTATTAAATCATTATCAAAAAGATTTAATTCCTTTATTTCATTTATTAGTGCTTCATCTATTTTAGGTAAAGTTTGTAAATTCTTTTGTGATAAGTTTATTTTCATGTTCTTTCCTCCTACTTCAAACGCTCTTAACTTGTTATTCTTCTTTAGAATAGAACAAGAGTTTCGGATTTACAAGTAGTCGAAGTAAGAAATCAATTTCGCCTTGGGTAAGGACAGTTTTTTTGATTTTAGGGAATCTGCTCTGCTGATTGCTGCGATTGCTCTGCTACCTTCCGCACTTCATCGGCGACTACTGCAAAGGCTTTCCCGTGCTCTCCAGCTCGCGCATTTATCAAAAACTTTATTCTAACTTCTTGCTTTTCCGAGCATATCAGTTGAACAATCAATAGCCGTTATATTTAATTCATTGCGATTAATTAACTCTAAATCTGCTCCTGTTCCTACACCAACAAACAAGATTTTGTGTTGATTATTGAATGCTATAGCTTGTAAGAAAAAATATTCAACTTAATTGCAAATCTCAACTAATCCGCTTATCGGCACATAAAAAAGGCACCAAAAAACTCTTGATACCTTTTTAGCACACCATTACTCATCCACGACCAGCTTGGAATTCAGGATATAAAGTCATCCCACCATCCGCAAATAGCGTGATCCCGGTTACATAACTAGCCTGTGATGAAGCAAGCCATACTGCGACTGCGGCAATTTCTTCTGGCTTTCCGATATACCCCATCGGAACCATGCTTTCCACATCTGCACGTTTGGCTGGATCTGCAAATTTCTCAGCATTTATAGGCGTATTGATCGCTCCGGGTCCAATGTTATTGACACGAATCCCCTTTGGAGCATATTCTAAGGCTAATGTTTCTGTCATTAACTTAATGCCCCCTTTACTAGCGGCATAATGCACGAATAAAGGCCAAGGAATTTTCTCATGAACACTGGACATATTAATAACAGTACCTTTAATATCGTTCTCCACGAAGTATTTAATCGCTTCTCGACTTCCTAAAAACGCACCTGTTAAATTTGTATTGATGACTCTATTCCAATCGCTTAACGGCATTTCATGAGAAGCTACTGGATTTTCTATACCCGCATTATTAATCATTACATCGAGGGTCCCAAACTCTTTTATAGCTGTTTGAACGAGATTGATGACATCCGCTTCTACTGTAACATCACCTTGTACAGCAATGGCCTCCCCACCGGCTTTTTTAACCTCTTCCACTACAGCATTTACATCCGCTTCATTTGAACGATAATTAATAACTACTTTCGCTTTTTCTGCCGCGAAGCGAATACCCATCGCTTTACCTAATCCCGTTGCAGCACCTGTAATCACAACAACTTTTCCTTCTAAATCTGGATACATACAAGGCCCTCCTTTTTATCTTTTCGCAATCCCTAACATAATTCCAGCAGCGACTATAAAAACAATCCCGATAATAATTGCTATGAATTGCCGTTTTGTTTTTTTCTCACCTAATATAAAAATTCCGCCTAAAGTAGCGATGACTATCCCCATTTGGGAAAGAGAAAAACTTGTTGCGACTCCTACACGTGGCTGAGAAATAAATAAAAACATGTTTCCGGCAGCCCAGATTAAACCAGGGATAATATTACGAATCGCATATTTATTAAATGGTTTATGCTTAAACGTTAATAAAACCCCACCTATTACCATCCCGATTGCTTGTGGCAATAAAGCAGACCATCCACTTACATTAAATAAGCGTATTATCACCACATATACTAAATAACCAAAAGTTGAAACAAGTAAAATTAAAATTCCTTTTTTCAAATTGCTTCCGTGTTCTTCTTGTTTCTCTTCTGGATTAGGTAGTGACGTGAGAACAATACCAATGATGATACTAATAAGTGCAAGAACACCTAATATAACCGACATTGTTGTCGACCATTCATGAAACACGATTACGCCAAATAAAGTCGTTGATACCAATTGTAGCCCTGTCGAAATGGGCATTGTTTTGGAAACCCCTATTAAATCAATACTTTTCAATTGGTTTACCTGACCTAATGCCCAAAAAAGACCCGATACAATTCCGACGCCAAACACTATAGGAGATAACTCGGGCTTTACAAAAAAGTAAATACCTATAGAGAAAATAAGTGCACCAAATGTTGTTCCCAGTACTTGACTATAGGGTCCACCACCGAGTTTGACGTTAAATAATACAATACTTCCCCAAAAGAGAGCTGGTAATAATGCTAGGATGATATCCATTTTTTAAACTTTTCACCTCTCTAAATGCTTTATTTGATTTAACAAAACATCTATAATACTTTTCTATGATGTGCCTAGGAAAATTTTTTATACTTTGAATTAGAATCACCTATTAAGTTGGTTGAATTTGTTATGTAAAACTTCCACTTTCGCCACACAAAATAGACCAAGACGGCAATTAAGCTATCTTGGTCTTATAGAAATCCCTGTTTGCATGGTGGATTTTTTACATTTAAATTTATAAATTAATTCCTAAGGCAATCCACTATACAAAAGTAGTTATCTCATC